>JBILCR010000379.1:0-2795 GCA_044353055.1 Flavobacteriales bacterium | reverse complement strand
TGCAGCATTTGCTCCACCTGTTCCTCTTCACCAAACTGGAGGATGTTCTCCTTTTCGAAGGCAATTTCGCTCAACAAGGATCGAGAAATAGAACTGTTGGTTGTTGGGAACAATACCACCGACGATTTGTATTTAGGTTTTATAAAGATTTCGGAGGAAAATATTATTGAGGCAACTGCTGCAATGAGCACGGCATAACCTATCTGCTTTCTTTTACTCCATAGAAAAACAATAAGGTTTCTCGAATCAAAAAGAGTGTCGTTATTAGATTGTTCCATTTATTAGGGTCAGGTTTTTAAGCAGCGCAAAAGTATCAATTTAATTCATTCGGCGTCAGAACGCCGCTAACCGTACTTTAGTATACGAAAGATTGATTTTATGTGAATAATGCCGGTAGCGAAGGCATATAGTCCCCCCGCTATAAGAAAAAGCGAAATGCCCAGCATCCAGTTCATATCTGCTTGCTTTATTGCCCATCCCAAAAGAACCGCACCGGCAATAAAAAAGAACAGACTAATAAGTAGTCTGTAATTCACTTTAAACTTGAAGAGTTTTTGCGCAAGCATTATCTGAATAACTGCGGTAATAAACTGTGTAGTTAAACTGGAATAGGCTGCACCTATCGATTTAAAGTGCGGTATTAACAAAAGATTAAGCAGCAAATTTAAGGTCATGCCTGATGCCGCCATTATATTCAGCTGCAACAAATTGCCGTTAGCGGTAAGCAGGGTTCCAAAAATATAGGTTAACGAGGTGGCAATGAAGCAACCCATTATTATGGTGAATACTTCGGCCGATTCGGATATGTGAGCATCGTATAGCATATCCATAAGTTCATAATTGTAATTATATGCTGCAATTACAACTAGAATGGCTGGGGTAATCAAAATCGAAAATGACAGTTTTACCAACTGCTCCACCGATTCCTGATACCGTATCATGCGCGAAAACATAGGTAATAAAAGGCCTGCAAATAAGAAAGAAAACATATTTGCCGAATCTAAAACACGATAGGCCGAGGCATAAATTCCGCTTTCAAGTTTACCATCGGGAAGCATACGCTCCAACATAACAGCATCCACGCGATTATAAAACGTCATTAGCAATACAAGGATGGCAAAAGGCAAGGATTTTTTAAGTATCAGCATAAAAAAGGGCCAGTTCCATTTAAGCTTTAAGAATTGGGCCTTTCGCATCACTATGATAAGGGTAATAATTGTAGTGATTAAATAGGAAATGGTTTGGGTGTATACAAACCACTCAATGGTCATCGGTTTATCGGTTATGCCACCCCAAAGTAAGATCCCGCAAAACAGAATCATCAAGGAGCGGTCAAGTACCGATATTATGCTATCGGTTGAAAACAAATGCAATCCAGCCAAATTAGAGCGGAGATACATTATCATGAATGCCAAAAACTGGTTGAGCCCCATCATCAGTAAGAGCTGCATTTGCATGGAACTGTATCCAATAAAAAACCCAGCAGTAAGTGTAACGATCATGAATGCCACACCCAGCAGCAGTTTTAAAACTAAAATGCTTGAAAAATGCTTGTTTATCAGATGGTTATTTTGGGCAATATTCTTGTTGTTGAAATTGGTAATTCCAAAATCAAGAATAATATTCATTAAAAATGAAAAGTTAAAGAGCGCAAAATACAGTCCGTAACTTTCTGTGCCTACAACGGCTTGCACCTCACGTTCAATACCAAATACCCAAAACGGCTTAATAAGTAGATTAAGCGTTAGCAATAAGGCTAGGTTTTTTATAAAGGTGCGTTGCATGAATGCGTGATTGCTATCTCAATCGATCGGCCGACCGCACCAATTTCTCATCGCGGTTAATGGCCCGATATGCCAAATAAATCATTACAAGCGCGCTAAGCGGTAGTATGGTACCCCAGCTTTGCGAAGAAAAGCCTGACGAAGAATTTAAAGTAAACCCGAATAAGGCAACCGCCAATTCAGAAAGTGTTGCCACTCCCACCATTTTGCATGCACGCATTTGACGCTTTCTGTTGGAAAACAGGAAAATGGAATAGAGCAAGCCGATGCTGGTAAGCAAGCCTAAAGCCAAGGTAAATGTATGGTCGGCAAATACACGCTTGTTTTGTGCTTCGGATGCCAAAGGTGCAAACATGAAAATAATGTTCACCGAAAGAGCAGCCAATAAATATAGGGTTTGAATTCTTTGAATCATAATAGGTTAAAGGGGCGGCAAAAATACATAAGCTAGGCCGAATAATTTGATTTTTTTGATGAAATGCACATTGTAAAAAAATATGTTGTAATATTGCCAACGGATTTGAGCCTTTTACTATTTCAAGTTCGATCACCTTCCCGAGCACAGTTCGGATTCCCAAAAAAATTTTCATGTACACTATTCAGGAGCTTAATGCCAAATTAGTTGGCGAATTGCGTGAAATTGCCACAGAATTAAAAGTTTCAAAAGCGGATTCGTTAAAAAAGAATGAACTCATTTACAAAATACTTGACGAACAGGCCATAAAACCTGAGCTTGCTCAAAAATTAAGAAAACCCTTAGCGGTTTCAAGTCCAAAGCCAGCGGCAAAAAATGAATCCGCCTCAACAAGCAATAAAGAGACGATAACTGAACCTAAGGCTGAACCTACAGATAACAAAGGCAGGCGCCCGCGAAAGGCTCTAGGCAAGGAAGAAGCCAAGGTTGAAAACAAACCTCAAGCAGCGCCTAACCAAGCCGAAACTCCGCTAAACAAGGATCCCAGAAAAAGGCGAAATCCCGAGCAGGAACGCGCCAAAGTGAATACTCCCGAA
>JBILCR010000378.1:0-2796 GCA_044353055.1 Flavobacteriales bacterium | reverse complement strand
TCCTCGATTGCTTTAACGATGAATTTGCGGTAATGATAGGTTATCAGGAAGGTAGGTTATTTACCCTGAACCGAAATTGAGCTTATGAACTTTTAACCTCTGTCAGTGTTCTGTCAATTGTTTTAATGCTCTTTTATTATCCTCTTTTAAGCCGTACGTTTGCACCTCCATGGCGCGATTCTCCGATAACGAAGACCTTCCAAAGGCAAAGCTCAGCAAATCGAACCTAAAAAAGGCGTTTCGTTTGTTTTCGTATTTAAAACCCGACATGGCGCGATATGGCACGGGGCTCTTCTTTTTGGCGCTGACCTCGGCAACAGCACTCGCATTTCCTAAACTTATTGGCGACCTTGTGAATTCGGCCTCCAACCAAGGTTTAGAAAGCATACACCAGCAGGCGCTTGTACTCATGCTAATTTTGGCGGCTCAATCGTTTTTTTCGTTTATGCGCATTTACCTTTTTGCGCAAACTACCGAAAATACTTTGTTGAGGCTTCGCACCGACTTGTATAGCCATCTCATCAGGCTGCCTATGGCCTATTTTACACAAACTCGGGTAGGCGAAATTAACAGCAGAATTTCTGCAGATATTACACAGTTGCAGGATACCTTTTCTACCACCTTAGCAGAATTCCTGCGTCAAATTACCCTTGTTATTGGGGGTTTGATATTAATCTCCATTATATCGCTGCAACTCACCTTATTTATGTTGGCGCTGATACCGGGCATAATGATAGTGGCGATTGTTTTTGGGCGTTACATTCGTAAAATAAGTAAGCAGGCACAGGACCAAACCGCCCAATCCAACACTATTGTTCAAGAAACGATGTCGGGAATTGTGAATGTAAAATCCTTCGCCAACGAAATGCTCGAAGCTGGACGCTACAAGAAATCAGTTACTGAAATTGCCCGTTTGTCGATGAAGTCGGCTTTTTCGCGCGGATGGTTCGCTTCGTTTATTATTCTTGCACTTTTTGGTGCCATTGTAGGCATTGTATGGTACGCCACGGTGCTTATGAAAAACGGCGAAATCCGTTTTGGCGAAATTATTTCGTTTGTACTTTACACTTCATTCATTGGTGCGTCGATGGGCGGTCTTGCCGAACTTTACACCCAAATTCAGAAAGCCGTTGGCGCCACCGAACGCATTTTTGAAATCCTCGATCACAAAATTGAAGACATAAGTCTCACAGAGCCTAATCACAATGCCGAACGTGTGCACGGTAATGTTCGTTTCGAAAATGTGGGCTTCTCCTACCCTGCCCGTCCCGATGTTAAGGTATTGCATTCAGTTTCGTTTTCGGCACTTGCGGGCCAGCAAATCGCCATCGTTGGACCCAGCGGATCCGGAAAATCGACCCTAACTCAATTGCTGCTGCGGTTTTATGAGCCCGACACAGGCACCATTTATATTGACGACCGCGACGCAAGTACTTATGAATTAAGTGAGCTTCGCAATCAGATGGCTATTGTGCCGCAGGATGTGCTCCTTTTTGGTGGCTCCATCCGCGAGAACATTGCCTATGGAAAACCTAATGCCACTGACGAAGAAATTACAGAAGCTGCCAAAAAGGCAAATGCCTTAGAATTTATTGAACGTTTTCCTGAGAAATTCGATACCATCGTGGGCGAGCGAGGCATTACCTTAAGTGGAGGTCAGCGCCAACGCATTGCCATAGCACGTGCCGTCCTTAAAGATCCCGCCATTCTCATCCTCGATGAAGCAACATCCTCACTCGATTCAGAATCGGAACGCTTGGTTCAGGCCGCGCTCGATGAGTTGATGAAAGGTCGAACATCTTTCATCGTGGCACATCGGCTCGCTACCGTTCGTAATGCCGATAAAATACTGGTTATCGACAAAGGAAACGTGGTTGAGGAAGGCACACACGAAACATTAATTAAAGTAGAAAACGGTATTTATGCTGCCTTGTCGCGATTGCAGTTTCAAGCTGACATTAAATCCAACCCTTAGGGGAATTTTCCATATTTATAAGAATACTAAACAATATCCTTCGAGTTGGTTTAATTTGTGCAGCAAGCAAGAAACTAATTAATTATAAACGCGCAGAATACCACTAAATGATACAATCCCGAATTGTTCCCATACTCCGACGCATGACAGGTCTTATGAATATGACCTTTCCTGAACTTCAGGTTCAGCGTCTGGTAGATCGATTGGATAATAGAGACAATTCATTGGAAACCGATTTAAACTCGCTGCATGAAGCCGCTACCCTATCGGGTATTACGTTTATTCGTCAAGAGTTTACCGCCAAAGAACTTGAAGAAGTTTTGGCTTCATCGAATTTTCCAATTCTTGCTTTTGAGAAAAATGTGCCGGTGGTGCTTTTTAGCGAAAAGCGCAGAATTGGGAAATGGAAATTTGAAGATTCGGGCGAAACCGAAAGCTACTACGATTCATGCTCCGAATTTATCACACAACTATCCGGTTTTAAGCATTTAAAAGCACTCACCGAGTTGCCCGATATAAGCTCCAAAAGTACCGACGAACGCTTTATTTTTACCTTATGCCCCATTGAGCTCAATGCCATGGTAAGCAGCAACATTGCTGATAATTTGGAGGGCAACAGCGAGGTATTTACCCCACTCAAGCGGTTTCTTCGTTTTGCCGCATCCGAGAAGAGTAATATCTTTTACATATACGTATATGCTACGCTTATTGGGCTTATCAATCTCTCCCTGCCCCTGGGCATACAAGCTATAATTGGGCGAATTTCGGGCGGATTGCTGTTTGATGGTGTTATTGTACTCATTACGTTCGTCATTCTTGGG
>JBILCR010000377.1:0-2806 GCA_044353055.1 Flavobacteriales bacterium | reverse complement strand
GTAATTGGTAAGCATTTCGGAAACGGCCACATCCACCGCGCCCATTACCTCATTATTGCCCAGCTTTGTCTTGGTTTGCCCTTCGAATTGAGGCTCTGCAACCTTTACCGAAATAACGCCGGTTAATCCTTCGCGGAAGTCGTCGCCCGAAATTTCGAATTTCAGCTTAGACAGCATGCCTTCTTTTTCGGCGTAGTTCTTTAATGTTCGCGTTAAGGCGCGACGAAAACCTGCCAAGTGGGTACCGCCTTCGTGCGTATTAATGTTGTTTACATAAGTGTGAATGTTCTCGTTGAACGAGCTGTTGTACAACATGGCCACTTCCACCGGAATGCCCTGCTTTTCGCCTTCCATGTAAATAGGATACTCAATAAGCTTTTCGCGGGTGGCATCGAGGTACTCTACGAATTCGCGCAAGCCCCCTTCCGAATAAAATGTTTCAGATAGCGGTTCGTTGTTTTCGTTTACTTCGCGCAGATCGCTTAATGTGATGCGAATACCTTTGTTAAGGTAGGCCAGTTCGCGCATCCGCGAGGCCAATGTAGTATAATTGTAAACCGTAGTGGTAAATATGGTATCGTCGGGTTTAAAATGCACCTTAGTACCGGTCGTATCGCTCGTGCCAATCTCCTTCACGCTGTAAAGCGGCTTGCCGATCGAATATTCTTGCTGATACATTTTACCCTGACGTTGAACGGTAACGATCAACTGCGTCGATAGTGCATTTACACAACTTACCCCTACACCGTGCAATCCACCCGAAACTTTATACGAATCTTTGTCGAACTTACCCCCGGCGTGGAGCACGGTCATTACCACCTCTAGCGCGGAGCGTTTTTCTTTGGGATGTTCATCCACCGGAATGCCTCGCCCATCATCCTGCACGGTAATCGAATTGTCTTCGTTTATGCTTACGAAAATATTACGGCAATATCCCGCCAGAGCCTCATCGATGGAGTTGTCAACCACCTCATATACCAGATGGTGCAAACCGCGTACACCGGTATCGCCGATATACATCGAAGGGCGTTTACGAACGGCTTCGAGTCCTTCAAGAATTTGAATGCTTTCCGCACCGTACCCTGCTGCCGAAATGTTATTGCTGTCGTTTTCTGATTCAGTCATGTAATTTTTTATTGCTAATTTTTACCTGCTATACACAAGGCGCCCAAAAGTACAAAATGATGGCTTTAAACATGCTTGTGCTGAGGGTAAAGCTGCTATATTTTTTAACAAACGATTAACATCGAGTGTTTACATTTTTTTGTTGACGGATAGGGAGGCGGTTGTATCTTCGAACAGTTTGAACACTATGTCGAAACAAACGCAAAATGCCGCCGATTTGGAACGTCGAAAAGTTATTGCAACACTTTTAGCGGCCTGCCCTGCAGCGTTTATTCCAGCAGGTTTTCTTGCTTCGTGCAAACCCGACGACCTGCCGCCGCCCCCATTTTCGGGTAAGGTTTGTATTGTTGGTGCGGGTGCTTCCGGTATTTATGCAGCAGCATATCTTCAAAAAAAAGGTATTGATGTAGTGCTTCTAGAAGCCTCTTCGCGCGCTGGCGGTCGTATGGCAGCGGATACTTCATTCTGCGATTTTCCTTTGGAATTGGGTGCCGAATTTATGCATGGGGCCCGATCAGTGCTTTATGATTTGGCGCTCAATCGGTCTCAGTCATCCGTTTCTGAAGTACTGGGCAATCCGTATTACTTTTTTAATCAGGTTTTACGCAATGAGGAATATTTCTTAACCTCAGCGGCCCTTCAGGGCAGCGGCCAAACACTCTTGCAGATTTATGACAGCATAGCAAATTACTCGGGTGCTGATGTCACGCTTGAGCAGTATTTGCAGCAATTTCCAACAAATCAGAATTTGATGGAGGTGGCCAATGCACTCATCGCTAACGATTACGGCAGCAGCCTCGATCGCATAGGAATGTTTGCTTTACGCGAGGCAGAGCAAGGTTATGCTTCGGGCACCAAGCTTTTTACATTGCGCGACCAAAGTTTGCTCGCGCTGTTTGAAGCCGCTTTTCCCCAAGCCTTAGCGGCCATCGAATATAATACGGTCCTGCAAAGGGTCGAAATCAATACCGATGGTGTAGTGTTACGCTGTGCCAACGATAAGGTGTATCAGGCCGATCGGGTTTTGCTTACCGTGCCTATCACCATGCTACAGAACAACAGCATAAGTTTCGAACCCGCGTTGCCTGCCGATAAGTCCGACGCCATTCAATCCATACGCATGGATGCCGGTGTTAAGGTGTTTTTAAAATGCAGTTCGGCATTTTGGGCTTCGGATGCTGCCAGTATTCTTGGCGGAAGCATAGTGCCCGAATATTGGGTGAGTTCTGCCGGAAAAAATTCGAACCAGCATATTCTTACGGGATTTGTAACAGGTTCAAAGGCTGAACAATTAAGCGCTTTGTCTGATGCCGAAGTGCGGCAAAACATCATTCAGGAACTACAGGTGATGTTTCCTCAAAACGATGTGGGGGCATCGGTAAACGATATTTTAATAAAACGCTGGCTGGACGAGCCTTTTATCGGTGGTGCATACAGCTATCCCTCGCCAGAAAGTACAGGCAAACGAAACATATTGGCGCGTTCGGAATGGGGTAAGCTATTTTTTGCTGGCGAGGCCTGCAACAGCAAGGGGCACCAGGGCACTGTGCACGGAGCTATGGAGAGTGCCATTGCCGCATGTATAGAAATAATGCAATCATGAATCGACTTTATCCGTGCATGGTATTTATTATTGGCATTTCTGCCTTGCCGCTCAAATCGCAACATTATTGGGATTTGG
>JBILCR010000376.1:0-2810 GCA_044353055.1 Flavobacteriales bacterium | reverse complement strand
TGCACGCTCTTCTTCAATTGACAAAATGTTTGCAAAGTCGTTGACTAAACGGGGCGGGGCACTTTTTTCGGGGAACGTTTGCGCAACACTTTCTGCTGAAGCGAAAAGGAGTACCCATAAAATAAGCTTAATTCTAACCCAGAGATATGGCATCGCTTAGTTCGTTTTGATCCGTATTTCGATCGTATGGGAAATAAATCTTCAGCTTTTCACCTGCTCTCTCAATGGCATTTTCCAAACCTTCTGTAAACTGACTCATCGAAAAGTGTAATCGCATGTCGTGTAAGGTTTCTTCCCAAAAATTTTCTGGTACTACCTTGTTAATGCCTTCGTCGCCAATAATGGCCATTTTGCGATCATCAACCGCAACATAAATCAACACGCCATTTCGTGCCATCGTTTTATCCATTTCAAGCGTGAAAAATACTTCTACAGCACGCTCATAAGCATTTACAGAGCAACGCGCTTCTACATGCACACGAATTTCTCCCGAAGTGTTTTTTTCGGCGCGCCCTATAGCATCTACAAGGCGCTGTTGTTCCAATTTGCTTAAAACCCGTATCACTTAAAATTTACCTCCGGGGCTTTATCAGAACCTTGTGCCGCTTGAAAATACGCCTTTTGTGTAAACCCAAACATGCCCGCAAAGAGATTAGTCGGGAAAGAAGCCACCCTCGTGTTATAGGATTGTACCACCTCGTTAAATTTCCGGCGTTCGGTAGCAATTCTGTTTTCGGTGCCGGCTAGTTCGGCCTGCAGTTCGGAGAAGTTTTGGTTTGCCTTAAGGTTAGGATAATTTTCACTTACTACCAGCAGTCGAGATAATGCACTCGAAAGACCATCTTGTGCCGCTTGAAACCGCTTTAAGCCCGCTTCATCAAGATTGTTGGCATCTAATTTTACACTGGTGGCCGATGCCCGTGCCTGAACTACTGCTTCGAGCGTCGATTTTTCGAAATCGGCAACGCCTTTAACCGTGTTTACCAAGTTGGGAATTAAATCGGCACGACGCTGATACACATTCTCCACCTGTGCCCAGGCCGAATTTACCTGTTCGCGTTCTTTTACTAAACTGTTGTAGGAGCATCCGCCCATTCCAAAAAGACCTATAAGGACTAAGAAAACGACGGCAATGGTTATAATTGTTTTCATGATTTGTGAAAATGAATAAGCCGGGAAGCAATGATTGTTCCCCGGCTAAAAATAGGCATTTATCGGTTAGTTTAAAGCCAAAATAACATCTTGCTATGCCATTATGTCTTAAAGCAGATCGATGCTATGAATTCGATGAATTGGAATGACCACTCCGCCCTTTAGCATAATTGCTGCGTCGCTTGTGGCCCAAATCGTGGTATTCACCATTTTAGTTCCTTCAAGGTCTTCAAACACAATTTTTACTTTATTATGGTAGAGATTCGAAAGTGCGGTTGCTCTTTCCAGTAATGACTGTCTTTCTTTGGCAAGTTCTTTCGACTTTAACACTTCTTCACGGGGAAAGAAAATGTTTTTTAAACTCTCTTTTTCAACAAGTGGGATGTTTCTCATGGCTGCGTAAATTTTAAATTTTGATGGGGTTACGCATGATCCTAAAAAAAGTTATTCAGGTAATTTAGGGCTATCATCAAAAATAACCTCCACTCTCCATGCTTCCGCATCGTGCTTATTAACCTTGTATATCTCACTTATTCTGAGGTTTACGATCCAAGCAATGTCATTTCCACAACAAAGCAACCATTGGGCATTTTTTTCTTTTTGAGTTAATTTTAGATCGGTGAAATAATCGCTTAATTTTTTCTTTCCTTTCATGCCTGAAGGATAGAAATAATCAGCTGTTTGGCGCTTTCTTAAATGCAATTCCGACGGATGGATGCTGAGGTTCAAATACACCACATTTATTTCGTTTTCGGATTGAAAATCAGCGATATAACCCACTTTACGCAACTCCAGTCTGGGCGCAGGATTATTTTTATGCTCCCATTCCTCACTAACTAACACATTAACAGATAGTAAGCCGCTTTTTATACTGGCTTCTACCTGAGCGGTTTTAAAATGCCGTTCTTCAGTTGAGGTAAGGTTTAGGACCATTTGCTCACAAAGTGTATAGCTAAAGCCGTAGATGTGCAACAAATGGTGCAGGGCATAAGTGGGATCGGGCAGTTGAAGCAATGGTTTTATTTGTATAGAAAACTCATTTTCTGATACATATACTTTCGGGATGTGCGTTTTAAGCCAGTGTTCTATTAACTTTTCTGCGGCTTCATTACGCTTGCAAGTTTCGAATATTATCTGATCGAAATCTTCAATTCGCTGACGCAGATGAGGCAGCACATTATGGCGAATTAAATTTCGACGGTATTTATCGTTTTTGTTGCTTGAGTCTTCGCGCCAAAAGGGACTATAATGTTCGATTAAAATTTCGATTTCCTTGGGGCTAAAGGTAAGCATCGGGCGCACAATATGCCCGCGTTTTTCAGGCATGCCTTTAGTAGGCTTTCTGCGTATAGCCTGTAAAAAAAAGGTTTCGGTTTGATCTGCCATATGATGCGCCAAAACTATGGCAGCGGCATTCAATTGTACTCGTAGCTCTTCAAACCAGGCGTATCTTAGTGTGCGTGCACTACGTTGCAGGTTACCCTTCTTAATACTTTGAATTGTTAATTGAGCCTCATAAATGCTGTAGGGCACATTGTAGCTTTTGCATGTATTAATCACAAATGCCGCATCCTCATCGCTTTCGGCGCCTCTTAGTCCATAATTTACATGTGCGGCATGGATGTTCCAGCCATTACGATGTAGCATTTCGAAAAGCA
>JBILCR010000375.1:0-2811 GCA_044353055.1 Flavobacteriales bacterium | reverse complement strand
CTTAAGGCGGGCGCTGCATTACAACCCTGAGAACGAGGCCGCCCTGCATGAAATGTCGCTATGTTTTGAGTTAAGCGGTAAAATGCGGGGTGGGATTAAGTTCTTTAACGATTTTTTAGATAATCATCCCTATTCCAAAGCGGCGTGGTACTCATTGGGGCAAATGTACACCAAACTTAGGCGTCACAAGCTCGCTCTTGAAGCATTTGACTTTTCAATAACTGTTGATGAAAAATTTGCCTCCGGTTGGTTTGCGCGGGCTAATTCATTATCAATTCTGGAACGCTATTCTGAAGCGGTTGAAGATTATAAAAAATGCCTTGAGCTTGATGGGCCCGATCCCAATTGCTATCTGTTTTTGGCCGAGAGCCTTGAAAATATGGACGATTATGAACAGGCGCTTCTGTATTATTCGTTAGCACTGAAACATGATGAAACCCTTGCTGATGCATGGATTGGGAAGGGCGTTGTTTTAGATGCCCTCAACAGAACATCTGAGGGAATTCAGTTCGTTAAAAAAGGCCTAAATCTCGATCCCGATCGAGGAACATTTTGGTTTATCCTAGGCGATATGCAACTCAAGCTCAATGCCTATGATTTGGCTGAGGAGAGTTACTTAAAGGTACTTGAACTCGAGCCCGAAAACAAGGATATTTGGATTTTTTTGAGCAATTTACAGCTTGAGCTGCTTCATACAAAAGATGCGTTCGAGACCATTGAGTTGGGATTAACCTATCATCCCAAAGAAGCACGCTTGCTTTGGCAAAAAGCCGAAGTGTTGATGCACAAAGGATTAGAAAAAGAAGCATTGGTGTTTGCCCAGCTGGCTTTTACTGCAAATGGTCAATTGTTTATAAAAATTAAAGATGAGCTACCAAGATTAAGTGCTAATGCAGAAATTCGCCAGCTCAATCAATGGTATGGCAATTAAGTTAAATTTTACGCTCCCACATATTCCCGAACGTCCCGAAAAGCCCCGTCAAACCGGCGTTACCATGATGATGGATAAAGGACTATCGTTGGCACAGGCGCAACATTTTATTGATGCTTCTGCTCCATACACTGACTTAATAAAACTTGGTTTTGGCACGTCGCTCGTTACCAAGGATTTGCAAAAGAAAATTGAGCTGTATAAAAATGCCGGACTTCAGGTGTATTTAGGAGGTACGCTTTTCGAAGCTTTTGTAGTACGCGATATGTTTGATGAATACATCGCATATATTTCTGACCTTGGCCTCGATACTGCCGAAGTTTCAGATGGCTCTATTGTATTGGAGCACAAGCAGAAATGTCGTTATATCGAAAAGCTTGCTAAAAAATTTACCGTCCTTTCAGAGGTAGGGTCAAAAGAAGCAGGAATCCTCATTGCACCGGCTAAATGGATCAACATGATGAAAGCCGAGCTTGAAGCAGGATCATGGAAAGTAATTGCTGAAGCCCGCGAAAGCGGTAACGTTGGCATATACCGCCCAAATGGTTCTGCACATGTTATGCTGGTGAATCGAATTTTAAATAAAATTCCGGGCGATCGTATCTTATGGGAAGCTCCTTTAAAGTCTCAACAGGCTTGGTTTATAAAACAAATGGGGGCCAATGTAAATCTGGGAAATATTGGCCATGATGATGTTATTCCACTTGAAACGTTGAGGCTTGGCTTACGAGGCGATACTTTTTTTCAATACCTGCCTGAGGAACTTCAGAGGCTCAAGCAGACCGCAGAAGAATGAAGTAATGGCATAGGCATCAGCAGAAAATGCTTCGCTTAAACATTGAAACATACTGACAAATAATTATTTATCCTCAATTTACGTTATTGATTATTGAGGTAAATATTGAAGATAATGTTATAACTATGGCCCGTTTTTATGTGTTGGGAAAAGTACTCAGGCATTCGTTTTCGCCAGGCTATTTTAATAATAAATTTAAACAGGAAGGGTTAACCCATCACTCCTACGATTTGCTTGAACTTTCTGATATTGCCTTGTTTACTGGATGGCTAAATCATCAAAATGACTTGGGCGGTATAAATGTTACTATTCCTTATAAGAGGCAAATTATTCCTTATCTGGACGAAGTATCGGGAGTAGCCCAAGAAATTGGAGTGGTAAATACTATTGAAGTAATTCCATTAAAGGACGGATCATTAAAACTCATCGGTCATAATACGGATGCCTATGGATTTGAGCGCGAAATAAGACCCTTGTTAAAACCCTGGATGGAACGCGCATTAATTTTGGGCGATGGGGCCAGTGCATACACCGTGAAATTTGTATTGGAGCGTATTGGTATCGAATGCCTGATGGTAAGCCGGAAAAACACTTCCGATATGCTGAACTGGAGCGAGGTCAATAATTACGTTGTAAAACACCATCATCTCATAGTAAACACCACGCCTATTGGTCAATTTCCTGATACAAACGTTGCGCCCGATATTCCTTTTGATGCGCTAAGCAGTCAACATTTGGTATTTGATCTGATTTATAATCCCGAACGCACCATGTTGCTTGAAAAGGCACAGCATTTTGGGGCTCAAATACAAAATGGATTGGGTATGTTGCATCAACAGGCTGAAAAAAGTTGGCAAATATGGTCTTCAAATGTGTAAATGCTATTTTTGAATTATGAAGATTGTAATGAGAAATTGGTTTGTCCTAGTTTTGGGTTTACAGGCCATTTCATCTTGGGCTCAGCCCTATTATGTACGTTTAAAATCTGCCGACGGCGAATTTCTTCCTAATCATATTGAAAAGGTAATAACGGCTGAAAAATCGGATACGTGTCGTGTTGAACGTGTCCACATATTTAAAGAAT
>JBILCR010000374.1:0-2815 GCA_044353055.1 Flavobacteriales bacterium | reverse complement strand
CAATATTCGACGCCCTGCATTAATGGAATCTTATCCAACCACAGCTCAGCACTACATGTGGAGAACTCGAGCATTTCCAATAAATGTCCGGCCAGACCAAACCCCGTTACATCGGTAAGAGCGTGCACCCCTTCAAGTGCGCTCAAATCGGCACCTACGCGATTAAGTTTCTTCATCCATGTTGCCAATTGCAAATAATAATCGGCCTCTTGAATCATGCCCCGCTTAAAGGCTGTGGTGAGCATGCCGGTTCCTATAGGTTTGGTTAAATAGAGAAAATCGCCTTCAACACCGGTATTGTTGGGCTTAACACGAGCACGGGTAACGCGGCCATTTACCGAAAGTCCGAAAAACGGTTCGGCAGAGTCGATGCTGTGGCCTCCGGCCAGAATAACCCCTGCTTCGCGGCACGTATCGGCTGCACCTTCGAGTACTTTTGCCGCCAGTGATGCCGGTAATTTTTCGATTGGCCAACCCAATACTGAAAGTGCCATAAATGGGCGTCCGCCCATGGCATAGACGTCGCTGAGGGCATTGGCAGCGGCAATGGCCCCAAAATCGTAGGCATCGTCCACAACAGGCATAAAAAAATCGGTAGTAGCAATGAGGCAGTCGCCGCCTCCCATATCCCACACGGCAGCATCTTCGTGGTGGCTGTTTCCGCTTATGAGATTGCCTGAGGGCGCTACTTTAATACTACCGATAATCTCCTGCAATACTGTTGGAGCTATTTTACAGCCACAGCCGCCACCCCGGGCGTAGGAACTAAGTCGTATTTTTTCGTTTGCTTCCATATTAAATTTTCTGCTTACACAGCAGTTGCGCTACCTCGTTTGCTGCCAAACCTTTAGTTTCTACCATATCTGCTACGTTACGATTGCGCTTTTCGCGGCTAAAACGATAGGCTTTATCGTAGTATTTCAACGAAATTTCGGCCACTTGAACCAGATCGCCTGTTTCTAATGCTGCAAGGGCATCACGCAAGGAAAGTCCACCCAAACGTTTTCCAATTTTCTGCAGCGACTCGCTTAAAACATCCGATCCAAAGGCGCCGTATTCCTCAACCAAACGCTGCACACGATCTTCCAGAGGTGAGTCAAGCAATACCAGCGGTGCCCGATTTAAATTCTCCCACAGGCCGAAATGAAGAACCACTTTCCCAATTTTTCGACTTTCGTCTTCGACCCAAATTCGCCGACTAAAATCCATCGCCTGCAAGGCCTGATAGACTTCGTTTTCAAACTGCTCGATGGTAGGTTGTTGGGCCATACCGAGAGCACCAAACGCCGATCCTCTGTGGCAGGCCAGTTGCTCAAGATCGAGAACTTGTTCACCCAGCTTTCGAAGTTCGCTTAATATTTCAGTCTTTCCACTACCAGTTGGACCACTTAGAATAACAAACGGAATATCCGCACAAAACGACTGCTGAACCTTTTGCCGGTAGGCTTTGTAACCGCCTTTCATCAAATCTACCGAAAAACCCGCCGTACGAAGCAACCATGCCATCGATCCGCTTCGCATACCGCCACGCCAGCAGTACATAGATACACATTGTTCAGGCGATAGGGACTTAGCTTGCTCAACAAAATGAGCCAATTTTGGTCCTACAATGCGCAAACCTTCGAGTACCGCCTTGTTCTTTCCTATGTTTTTATAGATGGTGCCAATATGCGCTCGTTCGTCGTCGGTAAACAAAGGGAACGAAACTGCGCCGGGCATGTGACCCTGCCTGAATTCAGATGAAGATCGAACATCGAGCACAGGAGTTACTGACATGCTTTAGGGAATAAGTTTAATTGCCGAAAGGTAGAAAAACCTGCTTTTAAAAGCACCTTCGTGTTTATGAAACTCCTTCACCGTATAATTTTTATGTCATCATCATTAATCCAGTTTAATACTATTTCCGCCCAAGTATTAAATACGGGCATGGTGGAACAAATGGATAGCAGTGAGTCGGGAAAAGTAACATTTTCAGGCTTTGTGGATGCATACTACCGATTTGAATTAAACAAACCCGAAGAAGGTAATGTACCTTACTTTGTTTCATCGGCACGGCATAACGAGGCAACTATCAATCTTGCTTATTTGGGCATTCACTACAAAAACGATAGGGTTAGGGCGCGATTCTATCCAGGATTTGGCACCTACATGAATGCAAATTATGCGGCCGAATCGGGCAGTTTAAAATACCTTCTCGAGGCCAATGCTGGAATATGCTTAAGTAGAAAAAATGCCATCTGGTTGGACGCAGGCATATTGGGGTCGCCATACACGAATGAGTCGGCAATTTCAAAAGATCATTTCATGTACACGCGTTCATTGGCGCCCGAATACGTTCCCTATTATTTAAGCGGTTTAAAATTAAGTATTCCATTAGGGACCAAGTTTAATCTTTACACATACCTTTTAAACGGCTGGCAAAACATTGACGAAACCAATGATGGAAAGGCCCTTGGAACACAAATCGAATACCGTCCGAACGGCAAATGGCTCCTAAACTTTAATACCTATTTTGGAAATGAAGCCACGACCGAGGCTCCGAATCTATCGAACCGATATTTTGCTGATGCTTATTGCATTTTTAATCCCGATGGGATTTTCAGCATGACGGCTTGCAGCTACGTGGGCCGGCAAACCTATTCTAACTCAAAAACGAAGGCTTCTAATTGGTGGCAGGCCAACTGGATTGGTAGGCTTCGTTTAGGCAACTCACATTTTGTGGCTATGCGCGCCGAATATTTTAATGATACATCGGGGGTTGTGATACGCAGCATTACCCAAGCGCCATCATTCCAAACAGGCTCATTAGGAATAT
>JBILCR010000046.1:0-9760 GCA_044353055.1 Flavobacteriales bacterium | reverse complement strand
TGATGATGAGTTTGGAACTTCAGTAGCTATCTCGGGAGATTTTGCCATTGTTGGTGCTCCTAAAAAAACTGCTACAGTCGGATTTGAATTAAATTCTGCTGCTGGAGCAGCATATATCTTTAAGAACACAGCAGGCACTTGGAGTCAGTTGCAAAAAATCGTGGCCTCAGACCGAGAGACTGGTGATGAATTCGGCTATTCGGTAGCCATTTCGGAAAATTATGTTATCATAGGTGCGCCTTATGAAGATGAGTATGTTAATGGACTCTCACCCGCATCAAATAAGGGCTCAGCGTATATCTATACAAAAGGGGAAACCGTTTGGATGGATGGGCAAAAAATTGTGGGAAATTCTGTAGGTAATGGTGATAATTTTGGTTGGTCTGTTGGTATTTCTGATGACTATGCGGTCATCGGGACGCCGAGAGAAAGCCAAATTGCTTCTGGTGGAGGAGGTATACTAACTGATGCTGGATCTACTTATATTTTTAGAAAATTCTCCAGTGGAACCTGGACGGAAATGCAAAGAATAAATGCTTCAGACAAAGGGGCTGGTGATGAATTTGGCACTTCAGTCTCCATTTCAGGCGATTACGTAATTGTAGGTGCTCCGTTGGAAGACCACAATGCAACTGGAGGTGCGAACTTGAATAGTGCTGGTTCTGCATATATTTTTGAAAGAGAAGTTGGGACTTGGACACAAATGAATAAGATTGTGGCTTCAGACAGAGCGGCAAGTGATATGTTTGGTGTATCAGTATCCATTTCTGGAGACTATGCAATCATTGGTGCCTATAACGAAGATCATGATCAAGCTGGAGGAAATACCTTGAATAATTCAGGCTCAGCCTATATTTTTAAAAATACCTCTGGGAATTGGATAGAGGAAAACAAGATTGTGGCATCAGATAGAGGGGATAGTGACCTGTTTGGTTATTCAGTCGCCATTTCGGAAGATTATGCGATAGCTGGTGCTTATCAGGAAAGTGAAAACGCTATAGGAGGAAATACCCTTTTTTATGCCGGTTCTACCTATGTATTTAAAAATTGTCTATCCAGTACAACTGATGTTCAAACTTCTTGCGGCCCGTTCACGTGGATTGACGGAAACACTTATAACGCAAGCAACAATACGGCAACATTCAACTTCGTAGGCGGTGCTGCCAGCGGATGTGATTCATTGGTAACACTGAATCTAACGATTAACAATCCTTCCACAGGAACCGATACGAGAACAGCGTGTAATTCCTTCACCTGGATTAATGGAAACACATATACTGCTAGCAATAACACCGCTACATACAACATCATTGGTGGTGCGGCAAATGGTTGTGATTCTTTAGTAACCTTGAATTTGACAATCACAGGTGTTACGAATCTAAGCACAACAATTTCGGGCGAAACAATTACAGCAAATAATACAGCTGCGACTTACCGTTGGCTTGACTGTGGTAGTAATTATGCTGTGATTAATGGTCAAACGGGTGCCTCGTTTACACCAACTGTAAATGGAAACTATGCTGTTGAATTAACGCAAAATGGCTGTGTAGACACATCTGCTTGTGTGGCTATTTTAACTTTGGGGATTATTGAAAACAGTTTTGGGGATAAATTGACGGTTTACCCTAATCCAACAAATGGCGATTGCACGATTGATTTAGGAAATACATTTGGAAAAACAGAAATCCAAATTACAGATATGCTCGGAAAGGTCATTGTATCGAAATCTTTGATTCAATCGCAAAAGTTAGATCTTTTCATAAATGAGCCAGCTGGAATTTACACAGTCAAAGTTGAAGCAGATAACAAAAAAGCGGTGATTCGAATCGTGAAAGATTGAGTCATTTGCCGACAATTGAAAAACGAAATTCAAATAACGGCAAATTCAATTCCTTTAGCGAGGATCAAAAAGCACGGGTTTTTCGTCAGGCGGGGTTACGTACAAACTTGGAGTTTTGTGCTTTTATTCAAGTTCAATGCCGTTTGACAATTTTGTACTCTTAAACCTGCCCGCACCCAAGCACAAAAACGTTAGGGGCAAGTTTAAAATACAAGGCGGTCAAATAAGAGTACCACCCAAAGGCTAATTTTAATAGTTCTCAATAAATATTTTGTAAAATTGACAAATAAAAGTGGAGTGTTAGAAACCACTCTATTAACAGGCTAATGCCTATAATACAAATGAATAGGGAAAATATAGAATATAACACATGAAAAAAAATATTCAACCCCTATTTATAAAATTCAAACTTATTTTGCTTTTTATTCTGTGCTTTAACATCGGTTATGCCCAGAACAAAATTGATGTTAATTTAAATAGTGCATTTGGAAATTCAGCTGCTCGATACTGTTTTCGTGTAGACGGTACTTGGAATGGGTGTATAGGCGATTTTCCGGATTGTACGGAAATACCAAGCGATAAAGATTTGATTAAATCAATACTTTCATTAACAAAAGATTATAATAAAGACAATATAATTTCTGCCCTTGATTTAGAAGGTGCAGTAATGGAATCTGAAGACTTAAATAATGATGGGAAAAAGGATATTTATGATTTAATATATTCTTTCAATAACCTAATATACATTGAAGATTATGAATATATTATCATGGCTAAAGTGATTGAGCATTCGAAATATAATGGGTTGGCAATTGAACTTTCTGAATCACATGAAATCAATATATGGGATCCTACAAGTAGCAGCAATAAACCCGATTTGAAAGACAATAGGTCGCTTGTTTTAATATCAGGCACTTATGTTGACAATACAAAATATTTAAATAAAACTGTAGTATTAAAGGGGAAATTTATTTCAGGTATTACACGTTCATATATAGACGGTTTGTTCTTTTCAATTAACGAAATAATTGGAATTGTAAATTAATTAAATACGATATTTCAGCTAAAAAATATAACAGGAATTTAAATTAGTATATAATTTGAGCGTATTAGAAATTTACGATCGATACATCTACATTGCTTTGAAGAATAATTAGGCCAAGTCAATTCAGCCATCTTCTAATAACGTGGAAGCGCCATAATCCGACAGCTAATTTTAAATGATGCGAAATAGCATGAAGAAGAAATTAGCACTTTTAACCTTTATGCCAGCACTTTGCTTTGGACAGTGGCTGCAAATTGGAAATGATATAAATGCATTAGGAGCTGAACACTTTTTCGGAAGATCAACAGACGGATCAATCGTCGCATCGGTCGAACGTTAGTTCATGTCGGGTAAGGGATATGCCCAAGTTTTTAGTAATATTTATGATCAGTGGTTACAAATTAGCAACACCCTTTGGGGCAATCTGTTGGAAATTATAGAAGCTTACTTTTGTTGCCCAATCAAGTAACCAATAAGGGTATCGTTTTAAAATGAAACCTTAAAAGAGACTTGTTAACAAAACCCATAAATGAACTAACAGTTCCAAGTCCTTCATACTTACACATGAAAACATAAGATAGCCATAAGCGCTGGCTTCAATTACCCATTAATTGATACGTTTAATAATCGTTACATGAATTAATTTCCTTACCCCTTGATACTGCAATGGATTGAAATGACCTTTTTCAGGCAGCCGCAATCCGATACGCGAACACGGTGAATGAGCGCAGGTAAAATTTAATGCACCTCAACTAAAAATCGCTTATATTCGTTGCGCAAACGTAAGCGCCGCACCTATGAAAAATGCTTTTGGCTTAGTTATTCTTTTCTGTTCATTGGGCTTAGTTTCATGGGCACAAGCCGATGAGGCAAGTATGTTTAATGAAGGCAACAAAAAAATGGAGGCTCTGGATTATACCGCAGCCGAAAAAATATTTAACGATGTATTGGCGCAAAACCCATCGTCTTCAAATGCCTATTTTAACAGAGGCGTTTGCCGGCAGGAGCAAAAAAACTTTAAAGGTGCAGAGGAGGATTTTTCTGCGTTTATTCGAATTTCTAAATCATCAGATAAGGCTTATTTTAATCGCGCTCAAGCACATTATGCGCTCGGGAACAAAGAAGGTGCTCTGGCCGATTACTTGGAGGCTGCCAAACTTAATCCCTCCAATGCCGAAGCCTGGTATTATGCAGGTGGAATACAGTTCGAACGCAATGAATTTACTCAGGCAAACGAGTCCTTTACCAAAGCAATTGCTGTAAAATCTACCTATGCCGATGCCTTTCACGACCGCGGAAGCGCGCGCCAAAAATTAAATGATTTACAAGGTGCCGCGGCTGACTATAAGGAGGCCTGTCGCCTAAAGCCCAATCTCGCATCTGCATATTCAAATTTGGCCAATGTTTTAAGAGCTCAAGGCGATTTACAAGGGGCACTGATGGAAATTGGGTATGCCATAAAAGCACGTCCCAAATCGCCCGATCCCCTTATCAAACGCGCAGTACTTAAATACGAACTCAAAGATTTCGAAGGGGCATTGGCCGACATTAACAAGGCAATTGAACTCGATCCTAAAAATTATTTTGCATGGAACAACCGAGGCTGCATTAAGAATAAACTGCGCGATTATAAAGGAGCTATTGAGGATTTTAACCAATCGATTAGTCTTAACGCCGAATATGCCCCATCATACCTTAACCGAGGAATAGCCAACGAAAATTTAAACAATACCGACTCAGCCTGTAAAGATTGGAATATCGCCGCATCTAAAGGCCTTACAGCTGCACAAACCTTTGTTGATACAGATTGCAAATAATATCATGAAAACACGCCTTACCCAACTGTTTTTAATAACCATTTTATTGTGGGCATTCGACGGTGTTCATGCACAAAATGTTGCCTTTGAGCGCAGTAATTTTCCCGATGATAAGAAGGGCTATAAAGATGCCGTTAACAATATCGAAACCGGCGACTCGTACTTTTACAATGGCGATTATACCATGTATATTGCTATTGATTATTATTTGAAAGCCAATACGTTTAATCCCAACAATGCGCAGCTTAATTTTAAGCTGGGGCGCTGTTATTTAAATTCTCCCAATAAATATAAGTCGCTCGATTTTCTTACCAAGGCCTACAGCCTCGATCCTAATGTAGATCCTCACATTACATTCTATTTGGCCGAAGCCTATCACCTTAATCACGACTTTGACAATGCAATTAAATATTACAACCTATATCGTGCAGTTCCCGACAAGTTGGAGGATGTTAGCCCCGATAAACGCATTACTGAATGTAACGAGGGTAAAAAGCTCATAGCAAATCCTGCACGCGTAATTATTGAAAATATGGGTCCTGTGGTAAATTCGAAATACCGCGAATATGCCTCAGTAATTTCGGCCGACGAATCCATCATGTTCTTTACTTCGCGCCGCGATAATACCACCGGAAAATTAATTGCCGATGATGGTATGTATTTCGAAGATATATACACCACTACCAAACAAAATAATATTTGGACACCGCCCATCGCGCTTCCATCGCCCATTAATGGCAAGGAGCATGATGCCACCGTGGCCCTCTCAAACGACGGTCAAAAACTGTTTATTTATTCCGACGATGGAAATAATAAAGGCGATATTCTCATTTCACGCCTCGAAGGCGACCGATGGTCAAAGCCAGAATCTGCCGGCGGAAAGGCACTGAATACGGAGTTTTCAGAAATACATGCATGTTTTTCATACGACGAAAAAGCCATTTATTTTGTTTCTAATAAGCCCGACGGCAGTTTAGGTGGTTTCGATATTTATGTAACACGCCTTGGTGCTGACGGCAAATGGCAAGCTGCCGAAAATTTGGGGCCTGCTATTAATACACCGTATGACGAAGATGCCGTATTCATGCATCCCGATGGTAAAACACTTTACTTTAGTTCAAAAGGGCATAAAACCATGGGGAGCTTTGATATCTTCAAATCGGTGTATCAAAACGGTCGATGGTCAGAGCCCGAAAATTTAGGATACCCCATCAATTCGGCCGATAAAGATGCGTTTTTCGTGGTTTCGGCCTCAGGTAAACACGGATATTATGCTTCTGCAAAAATGGATGCCATTGGCGAAACGGATATCTATAGAATTACACTTCTTGGGCCTGAAAAAGATCCTATCCTGGCAACAGAAGATCAGCTGTTGCTTTCAAGTTCGGTTACATTCAGAGATGCCTTAACCATAGAAACCAAGGATAATAAATCAAAACTTAGCTCTAACGTTACCATTTTAAAAGGTATTGTGGTAGATGCATTGAGCAAAACACCGCTCGAGGCCATGATTGTTATTACAGATAATGAGAAAAATGAGGTGGTGGCTACGTTTCAGTCGAATTCAAAAACCGGAAAATACCTCATTTCCCTGCCTTCAGGTCGTAACTATGGTATTGCGGTTACATTAGAAGAATATCTGTTTTATTCAGAAAATATAGACCTTCCTGCATCCAAGACGTATCAGGAAATTGATAAAGATATTGAATTGAGTAAGCTCGAAGTGGGGCAGAAAATTGTACTTCGTAATATTTTCTACGATTTTAATAAAAGTACGTTGCGTGACCAATCCATTGCTGAGTTAGACCGCCTCACGAAGCTTCTGGAAACCAATCCCAATATGCGTATCGAAATTTCATCGCATACCGATAATGTAGGCTCCGCGGCATATAACGAAAAACTATCCTTGAGCAGGGCAGAATCGGTTGTGGACTATCTGGTAAACCAAAAAGGAGTTAAGAAACAACGACTCGAATTTAAGGGATACGGTTTTACACAACCTATCGCGCCTAACGACACCGATCAGGGACGCCAGCTCAACCGTAGAACGGAGTTTAAAATTCTGTCGAAGTAAACGGTGCCTACTGAGGCAAATATCGAATTGAGGGAAACGGACGACGGCAGTACCACGCTGTTCTCTAGCGAGTATAATTCCTGTTATCATAGCACGCACGGAGCCTTGCAGGAAAGCAAACACGTATTTATTGAAAACGGTTTAAATGGTTTTAGTAACAGGAAAGAAATTAAGATTCTAGAAATTGGGATAGGGACAGGGCTTAATGCATTGCTCACGATGGAGTGGTGTAATAAACATAAAATCAAAGCTGTATATGTTGGTTACGAGCCTTATCCACTCACAGAAGAGTGGTTTATGCAGCTCCATTTTAACGAAACACTCAACCCATGGATTAAGCCCTTTCACCAAGCAGACTGGGAAACACAAGTGGCATTTAGCCCATATTTTACCTTTGAAAAACGGAAGACCACATGGCCCGATGCTAAGAATATAGATGTCTATGATCTCATTTATTTTGACGCTTTCGGTCCTGATGCTCATCCCGAAATGTGGGAATTAAAAGTGCTTCGGGCTTGCGCAGAAGCGATGAAACCCCAAGCTGTATGGGTAACTTATTCGGCTAAAGGTGTGGTACGTAGAAATTTGGAATCATTAGGACTAGTAATGGAAAAATTGCCCGGACCTCCCTTTAAACGCCATATGTTGCGTGGATTTATGCAATAAGTTTAATTTTGTAAAAATTATATGACAATGAAAGCACTACTTACTGCACTTTTAATTTTTTCGGGTTCTCTGTTAATGGCACAAAAAAGCGAATCTTTTGGGGCCAAAATCAAAGCCAAAGGTGCCATTGAAGGAACCGAATTTTTGCAGAAAATTGAAGGTAAGGATTCTTTGGATGTTAAAATAATCGCTCCAATTCAATCGGTTTGCCAGAAAAAGGGCTGCTGGATGAATATTGATTTAGGCAACAATCAATCGATGATGGTGCGTTTTAAAGACTATGCTTTTTTTGTTCCCAAAGACGCATCGGGGCGCAAAACAGTAGTTGAGGGCAGAGCCTTTCGCGAGGTGCTTTCGGTCGAAACCCTTCGCCATTATGCCGAAGATGCCGGTAAATCGAAAGAGGAAATCGAAGCCATTACGGCACCCGAAACACGACTTTCTTTCGAAGCCAACGGCGTGTTGATCTATGTCGATTAAAAGTGTAGCTCGATATGTATTTGCCTTATTAATGACCTTGGTCGTTTTTCAGGGCTTTATTTCTATGCGAAGCGAGAGCCAACTCTCTATCCTTATGCGTAAAATGACCGATGATATTCGGAAGGTTCGTCGTAAAGTAGAGATGGGTAAAAAAATCCCTGAATTTTATAAAAGCTATACTCAGCTGTATAGTGCCGAGGCCAGTACTACTTCAAAAAAAGGCGATCAGTTTGCTGGATATGCCGAAGCATTTTTAAAACAATGTTCGCGATTGAAAGAGTCTGCAGCCGATCAGCGTAAAAGTGAATATAACGAATTGGTTACCCGCTGCATTCGATGCCACGAAACGTATTGTCCGGGACCGCTTACTATGCTTAAAAAACTAAAATTGCCTTGAATCTAATCAGGCTTCAATCCTAGTTTTTGACGCAAATAGGTAATGTTTGGATTGCGTTCTTCCCACGCCTTCAGTTTTTCGGAAGCAGTATAAGGTTTGGTTTTTATGGGTGTTTCTGATTTTACAAACTGCAAGGTGATGGATTGGTTGCTCAGGGTTTTCTTAAGAAACAGCAATAAATCGTAACGTGCGTTTTCCATTTCTCGCAGCTGACTTTCATTCTGAACTTGATAGGAAATAGCAGTAGTTCCTTGAAGTACCGGTTTGCTAATGGTGAGGTTCCCGCATAGTGCTTGTTTACCTTCGGTCCGCAGCCTTTCTACATAGGCATTCCATGCGTCAAAAAGGCTTGATTCATCAAAGTCAGTATCGGCTACTTCAATGGTTATCGAATGATCCGAAACAGCTTCTTCATCTTTTTTTATCTCAGGTGTTGAAGCATTCAAATGGTTTTTAATAGAAACCGTAGGACGCAATTCTTGAATGCCGCGTAAAGGAACAGGTGGTTTAGGTTGCACCTGCTGAACTATGGCCTGAGGGGGGCTAGCTTGGATTTGTTGTGCAGGCGCGGCGGCAACTACAGGAGCTTTCGGATTAAAAATATCGCTCAGTTTAAGAAATGCCAGTTCGGCATTTAGCCTTTGGTTACGGGCCGATTTGAGGTTGAGTTCGGCCTGTAAAATATGGTCGATGGCTTTAATGAGTGCCACTGCACCGCATTCTTTACTTTGGTTGTGGTACCTGCTGCGCACTCCGATGCCCACTTCGAGTAGCATTAGCGTAGATTCATCCGTACATACGAGAAGGTTTCTGAAATGATCGGCCAAGCCGTTCATCACATTAGCCAGATCAAAACCTTTTGATAGTATTTCGTGCAATAAAATGAGCGATTGAGGGTAATTTCCTTGCTTAAACGAATCGGTGAGTTTAAAGTAATAATCATAGTCGAGTACGTTAAGGTTCTCGATAGCCAAAGAGTAGGAGAGGGCCTTTCCGCCGGCATAACTTACCATTTGGTCGAACATGGAAAGGGCATCTCTTAAACCTCCGTCGGCCTTTTGAGCAATAACATGGAGTGCATCGGCTTCAAATTCAATGCCTTCACTTTTTGCAACATACTCTAAATGCCCGGAAATATCATCCACCAAAATTCTGTTGAACGTAAACACCTGACAGCGCGAGAGGATGGTAGGTAGTATCTTATGTCTTTCGGTAGTGGCCAGAATAAAAATGGCATGTCTTGGAGGTTCTTCAAGCGTCTTTAAAAAGGCATTGAATGCTGCAGTACTAAGCATGTGCACCTCATCAATAATATACACTCCATAAGAACCAATTTGTGGAGCAAACCGAACCTGCTCTATAAGCGCACGAATATCATCGACCGAATTGTTTGAAGCGGCATCCAATTCGTGAATGTTAAAAGACGCACTTCGATTGAATC
>JBILCR010000373.1:0-2819 GCA_044353055.1 Flavobacteriales bacterium | reverse complement strand
CGTATTCATCTGAAATCATCGGAATAATTCCAAAGGAAACTTTTGAAATATCAAAAACGCCATTTATTGCATTCTTATTTAACTCTTCAATATCTAAAAAGTTAATTTGAAATGAATGGTTATTCTGTTGATGTAATAAGTGGTAAAATGAAAAGGTATCGTTCGGACAAGGCGAAATGGCTAAGTTAAAAGTCATAAACAAAGTTACCGTGCAACGATGAAGCGTACATTTTGATTACTAATGCCTTCATTATTTGATGACTGCAATAGATAAACTCCATTGTTTAGTTTGGAAATATCGAGCATGTTTTGTCCTTTTATAAATTCACCCGATGCAATAAATTTATTGTCAATAGAATAAATACGGTAAGGGCCATTATACAATACTTCTAAGTTTAGACGGTCTTGTGCAGGCACGGGATAGACTTTTGCGATTTTTTGTTCAGGGTCAGTTATATGGTCAATTATAAATCCTTTTAAAAAACTCAAGGCAGTTATTTGATCTTCGCGTTCGGTAATGGTGAGTAACGATGCGCCAATGTTCTTTGTGTAGAATAAATACGTATTGGAAGTTTCGGTGTAAATGTTGAAATATTCCCATTCTTGTAACTCATTGTAAATAAAAACACTGTCGGTCTTTTCTGAAACCTGTTTTAATCGAAGCGCATCAAATGTTCCAGCCGGTATCGTTAGCATACCGTGGGCATCAACATCAATATCTATTGAAACGCGCGAACGAATCCAGGTAGAGTCGTCCGAACCCGGTATAATTCCATTTTGGGGACTTAAATATTGATTAAAAGCGTAATTAAATGTGTATGAATCTAGGTAATTCAAAGGAAAAGGTATTGCAATTCCTTCAAATTCATACGGTATGATTTCAACGCTGCTGTCAATAGGATTAATTATAGATAGCCCCATAATTTTTACCCCTTCAGGTTCCAGCGATTCGTAATAAAATTTTTCAAAATTCGAGGTAAGAGCAATTTCTGCCTGAGGGAAATATTCCGCATAAGGCGTTTCATCCACCTTTAAAATGCTTAAGGTATCGTTGGATTGATCGTCAAGTAGGAAGTAGTCCCAGAATTGCTCGGGGCCTGAAGCACTTAATTCGATGGTATTTAGATCCTGTATCATAAAGCCTCTGTAATATTTGTTATCGAACTTATGATAATCAGAAAACTCTAACGTAATCTGTCCATTAGTGCCATTAACAATCACAAAGAACAAGCTAAGGATACTGAAGATTTTTGCGTTCATGTGAATAGTTTGTGGTTTATCAAAATTGTTACACGAATATACGAAGCAAATTTCATTAGTTTGGTTAATTTTGCGCCAAAATTATTGTATATGGCACTAAAGTGTGGTATCGTTGGGCTACCGAATGTAGGAAAATCAACATTGTTCAATTGTTTAAGCAATGCAAAAGCGCAAGCAGCTAACTTTCCGTTTTGTACCATAGAGCCCAATGTTGGAGTAATTACGGTTCCCGATGAGCGTCTAACTGAATTGGCCAAACTGGTAAATCCTTTAAAGATTGTTCCAACTACGGTAGAAATTGTAGATATCGCTGGCTTGGTAAAAGGTGCTTCAAAAGGAGAAGGATTAGGGAATCAATTTTTAGGAAATATACGCGAATGCGATGCGATTTTACACGTATTACGCTGTTTCGACGACCCCAATGTGGTGCATGTTGACGGAAATGTAAATCCGGTGCGCGATAAAGAAGTCATCGATTGGGAGTTGCAACTTAAAGATTTGGATACGGTTGAAAAGCGGATTCAAAAAATTGAGAAACAAGCGCGTGCTGGAGATAAGGATGCAAAAAAACAGTTTGAGTTGTTGAGTCGATACAAAGATGCCTTACAACAAGGTAAATCAGCCCGAAGTGTGTTACTTGATCGACCTGAAGATATTGAATTTGCTCATGAAATGTATCTACTTACCAATAAACCGGTACTTTATGTATGTAATGTAGATGAAGCCTCTGCTCAAACGGGTAACACTCATGTAGATGCAGTAAGAAAGGCGGTTGAGGGCGAGGGGGCCGAACTTTTGATTATTACCGCTGCGATGGAAGCTGAAATTTCTCAGTTGGAAACCTACGAAGACAAAGTTGCATTTCTTTCAGAGATTGGTCTTCAAGAGCCGGGTGTGAATAAACTTATTAAAGCAGCTTACAGTTTATTGAACTTACAAACATATTTCACAGCTGGAGAGAAAGAAGTTCGGGCTTGGACAATTACCCGTGGCATGAGAGCCCCTCAGGCAGCAGCCGTAATTCATACCGATTTTGAGAAGGGCTTTATTAGGGCTGAAGTTATCAAGTTTGATGATTATATTAATTTTGGTTCCGAATCTGCATGTAAAGACAATGGAAAGCTATCTGTTGAAGGTAAAGAATATGTAGTAAATGATGGCGATGTGATGCACTTTAGATTTAATGTTTAAAGAGGCAGGAAATGTGGATTGTTGTTTTTAGTGCTGCTAAAACAATTATTATTTTAAATACTTAGCATGCATTAAAAATGATAACTTTTTTTCAAGAATTGAAAGTAAGAAATGAGACCTTGTTTTATTTTGGTTTAATTTGTCTGCTGTCTTCTATACTTTTTTTGATTTTAGCGAAAACAACATCCACACAAGTTTATGGTGTAAATGCTTGGTATAAGCCATTTAAATTCGCGTTCTCAACACTAACTTTTGTATGGGCTATGGCATGGTACTGCTACTATCTGCCTGAATTTAATATTCAGTTATTTAGCTGGTCAATTATTGTTTTATTAGGTTTTGAGGTAATTTATATTGCTATTCAGGCA
>JBILCR010000372.1:0-2825 GCA_044353055.1 Flavobacteriales bacterium | reverse complement strand
GCATTAGTGGTTGATATATCAACCGTTGCATTGTTCTGAAAACTCTCACTCAGGTTGCAGCATGCAGCTTTGTACAATTCGGTTTCGGTGATGATTTCGGTTTTTATCGGATTGATTGAGGAAATAAATGTACTCTGGTTTTTTGCCCCAACTTCAAGTTCTGAAAGCAAAGTGGTTGATTCGAGAATAAATTCTGGAAGGTCGTTTGTTTCGAACCGAAATGTGAAGGTATCGGTCTTAAAACCGGTGGCTGAAATGATGAGCTGAATAGGGTAGGGTGTAGTGTCGAATGAGAATTGACCGTTGGCGTCTGTGCTAAAGGGTTTATCAAAACCCGCAATCTGAACGATGGCTCCGGGTATCGGGCTAAGTTCATTGTTCTGCTTGCCCTTCACTTTGCCAGTCGCTACTTGTGCATTCAGAAAGCCAGCCATTAGCATAAAACACCCGAACAAAAGCATAGAATGCAATGGCTTCAAATGAAGGTGACGCCGAAAATCGAAAATCGAAAATCGGGTGCCGCTTATCGTATGTAGCATGTCTGTGTTTTAATGCTGGTGTCGATCGTATTGACAGCAATGGTCAAGCTTCATGTATGCTTCATTCGGAGCATGAAGCGAATCAACATCGTAACCTGCTTTTAATATTTCGGCTGCAATGGTTTGAATATCTACCTTTTCGGGTTTATAAACGATGGTAAGTTCTTTTTTCTCGAGGTTGTAATTGGCGTCTTTCACGCCTTTAATGTCGGCAGCAAGTTCGATGCGCTTTTTACACATGTCGCACATGCCAGGCACACGCAAAACAGCGGTCGTTTGCGCGTTTGTTTTGGAGATGAAAACGGGAGCGGAAATCAATACCGCTAAAAACAATTTTTTCATGGTTCAATGAGATTAAGATTAAATTTAAAAGGGTCAAATAGAATTGATCCTCGATTTAAATCAATAACCTTCTGAACAGTATGATGCGTTGGGGAGGGGGTAAATCGTAAGCATGGTATGTGGGCACCACGCGGAATACCTCGTGTAAACTATTTTTTACAGAAAATCGAAACGGCACTTCAACCGAGGCCGCACTAAATGTAAAATCAGAATAATTTCCCGCCGTATGCGAATCGTCGGTGGCTTTTAAATAAACGCCCTCGTCATTGCAGCAACCAGGTACTTCATCATCGGCACATGCGCAGCAATCGTCGGGGCTAAATAAACTGATGCAGTTTAATGTTTCGCCGCAATAGTGGAAATTTAGCGTTATACCGGAGAGGGTAAACACATAAAGCCATGCAAAAACCAGCGCCAAAATCTTTTTCATCTCACTAAAGGTTTAGCCGTAAAACCTTGTTCTTGCAGTTTGTTAACTACATCAGCAGCTTCAACATAATCAGAACTTATAGTCAATAGTTTTGAAGCGTCATTAATATCTACCTTCCAACCCGTAGGGCCTGCAAGTTCATTAAGTACTTCGCGCGCCGCATTAACACAGGAACTGCAATTGATATTAGTTACGAACTGTTGCATAAATTCAACAACAAATTTAATGAATCCAACTAAACCTGAAACACAATTTTTACGCTATTTCTGGGTTGGTAATTATTCATAAATACGCTAGGTTTGAACCTGACAATGAAAACCACATTCCATCGCTCTCTCATTTTTCTGGTCCTTTATCTCTTTCCCTGTTTTTTGAGGGCCCAGGAAGTTAATAAATACCGCGTTTATTTTGCCGATAAAGGCAGCGAAATCACGTTTGATCCGTATGCTTTTTTTGATGCCAAAGCCATTGAACGCCGCGTGCTTATGGGGTTGCCTCTAGCCGAATTTTCGGATTATCCGGTAAATAATGCGTATCTCGATGCGCTTGCCGTTTTGGGAATTGAAATTAAGCAAAGCAGCCGATGGCTTAATGCGGTTACTGTTTGGGCCACAGACAGTCAAGTCGAAAAGCTTAAGAACCTTCACTATGTTGCTGAAATTGAGCTCTGCACCTTTTCGAAATGCGAGGTGGCCTCTGTTGATGAACCATACTTCGACGACGATGATGATGCGCTCCTATTGCAGCGTCAAACCGCTCGTTTAGGAGCTAAGCGACTTGCCGCTGACGGTCTAAATGGAAGCGGTATGCGTGTGGCAATTTTTGATGTGGGATATACCGGAGCTGATGTTCATGAGGCATTTGAGCATTTACGTTTAAAGAATCGTATTATAAAAACTTGGGATTTTGTCGATAACGATAACTTGGTCTATCACGGCGGCACCCACGGCACCTCCGTTTGGTCTTGTATTGGTGGCATGGTTGATAGCGTTTGGTCGGGTTTAGCCTGGGATGCCGAATTTTTACTGGCACGCACCGAAATGGCCCGTAGCGAGCCGTTTTCGGAGGAAGAAAACTGGGTAGCTGCAGCAGAATGGGCCGATCAAAATGGTGCCGATATCATCAACTCTTCATTGGGATATACCGATACACGCTATTTTCCTGAACAGATGAACGGCAAAAAAACATTCATAACACGAGGCGCTAATATGGCTGCACGCAAGGGCATGTTGGTGGTAAATGCCGCCGGAAATGAGGGCAGCGGTAATTGGAGGATTATTGGTGCTCCTGCCGATGCAGATTCTGTATTGGCGGTGGGTGGACTTGAGCCCTGCTGCAATTACCATATCGACTTTAGTTCGTATGGTCCCACCGCCGATAAGCGTCTAAAACCCAATGTAAGCGCTCAAGGTAGAGTGTATTGTGCCTCTGATATTGGCAATGAAACAGCCGACGGCACCTCATTTGCCTCGCCGCTCGTTGCTGGCCTCGCCGCATGTTTATGGCAAAAAGAG
>JBILCR010000371.1:0-2827 GCA_044353055.1 Flavobacteriales bacterium | reverse complement strand
CTGAATAATAAAGTATATGCTTGTCAGCTCATATCAAAAGATAGTACCATTTATCTTCCAGGAGCAGGGTATAACAACATTTCTAGCTTCTTAGGTGGAACTACTACTTCAACCTCAGGGGTAGCGGGAGGCCTTGTAGCGGCCAATCAACTTTCAATGGCTTCGGTTGCACAACTATCAACCTTAGCGCAATCTTATGGAACCTTGGGAGCGGGAACACAGGTTCGCAGCAACCGCATTAACGGACGCTCGGTTCGAAAAGACGAAAAATTGCTTTATGTGTTTTTCTTTAAAACCTCTCAACACAATTCCTTGGTGGAAAAAATGCAGGCACAAAACAGCGGCACAACCGGTAAAGAAACATTTGGTACTATTGATTGGTTGGAGCCTAAATATACCGGCGGCGAAAAATTTGATGTGTTTGATGTTGCAGGGTATTCGTACATGTTTGGAGAGACTCCTATAAAAGTGAAGCCGCTCGTTTATTTTGCCGATAGCCGCAGCGACAATTGGAATGTAACATATACTCAGCCTTATATTTACGATCTTTATCAGCTGTTCCGCACAGGAGGCTATTCAACGCTCCGTCTTTTAAGACCAACTCCCGATACCGTAGGCATACCTCCTATTTATACCGTTCGCTTCCATGAAGATTATGCCTACCGATCGCCCCTTGCACCAAGTGAATTCCTGCCCTTAAGTTCATCGCCCAATTCTGTTTTTGGAAATTTATTGACCTTTCAGGCAGTTTCAAGCGGTATGTCAACCGGAGGTGCGTTTGGGTTTTTTGCAGCCGGTCTGGCGTCACCTCCAAGCACAGTGCATCTCAATGTGGAAACAGGGTTGCGCACTTTTGTTGATTATCAGCGCATGGTTACGATTGGCAATAATGTAATGGCTACCTATGGTCATCCCAGTTTTGGCGAATTCTACTCCCCAACCGTAAGAAGCAAATTCATAAGTTTTCTGGGTTATGGATGGAGGCCAATGTTCCGCGGCCAATATCAGGTTAATTATTACTACCGCACTCCTCTGTTTTTATGTGATACGCTTGATAATTTCACCCCAATCAATAACCGCAAAAATTACACCTATTAATCAATGAAAAAGCGTATATCTCTCTTTGTTTTCGGTTGGTTTATATCGGCTTTTGCATTGCACGCTCAAGATGATCATTTTACCATACTGGCTAAACACTATAAAGATTCTATTGTGTTACGCTGGGCTCCGCTCAATGCGGCAGAGTGGGCACAAATGAACCGCTACGGTTATCGGCTCGAACGTTTCGAAATCGACGAAAACACCAAGGGAAAGGTTGTTCCCCGATTATTAAGTCCCGATACACTTCGTCCTTACAGCATCGAAAAATGGAAGGCTGCGTTTTCCAAAGACCATCCCTATGCTCCGGTTGCTGTGCAGGCATTGTATGGAAAGCAATTCAGCACCAACTCATTTAATTCTGATGTAGCTAGCATTAAGGCGCAGTCGCAGGAAATTATGTTGCGCTATTCTTTTTCTTTATTGATGGCCGATTTGGATGCGGCCACTGCAAAAGGACTTGCTTTGCGCTGGTGCGATAACAATTTGCCGGCCAAAGGAGCGGTTCAGTATCGTCTTATTTCGCTTCATCCTACACTTAAAGATACTGTTGAAGTAGGCATTCGATTAGAAGATCCGATTGACGAAGTGGCCGAACCACCCATGCTGGAGGCCGAAAGTGGCGACCGTTCTGTAAATCTGCGTTGGGATATACAGCCCAGTAATCCAGTTTTTACAGCCTACTGGCTCGAGCGAAGCAGCGATTTTGGTGCGTCGTGGCAGCGTACCACAAAACAGCCCGTTATGAAAACCGATCAACCCGGTACAGTCAAAGAGGAGCGTTACATTTACTATTCAGACACACTCATTACCGAGAATTATAAACCCATTTGGTACCGTCTGCAGGGTATAACCCCATTTGCCGAATTAAGTAAATACTCGCCCATAATGGTATCGATGGGGAAAGATTTAAACGCACCGCCTGCACCTGTAATGAAGGAACCCAAAGATGTAGGTGGAAAACTTCAGGTGGTATGGGAATACTCAGAGATCCCGAAAGACTTTAAGGAGTTCAGAATTGGGAAGTCGAGCCTTATTAACGGCCCCTTTGAACAAGTAGATAAAGTTGTTTTACCCTCAAATACGCGCACCTGGGTCGATGAGGCCACCGATGCCATCGGCGAAAATTACTACGTGGTGTATGCATACGATACTACCGGAAACATGAGCGTTTCGCTTCCTGCCTATGGTTTCTTGCGCGATTCGATTGCGCCTGGCAAACCCGCTAAACCCGAAGGTAACATCGATACTAATGGCGTGGTGCGTTTGCATTGGAAGCTTGGTGCCGAAGCCGATATTATTGGATACAGAGTTTATTTTGCCAATGCAAGTTATCATGAGTTTAGCAACCTAACGCCAAAACCCCATCGCGATACCGCATTTACGGATACAATTACCTTGAACACGCTCACAAAGAAAATTTACTATAAAATCGTAGCGGTTGACCGCAATTATAACCACAGTAATGCCAGCGAAATATTAATGCTTACGCGCCCCGACACCATTCGTCCGGTGGAGCCTTTGTTTGCCGGATATCGGGTAAAAGAACAGGAGGTATACTTACAATTTGTTCCCAGCAGCTCAAAAGACGTGAAAGAGCACCGCTTGATGCGCCGAGAATCGGGTACCGAGAAATGGAATGAAATTATAAAATGGAATATGCCTGAAGTGCGGAAAGAGTATCGCGACAACTCGGTGAAAGGATCGGAATATTATCAATATACACTGG
>JBILCR010000045.1:0-9829 GCA_044353055.1 Flavobacteriales bacterium | reverse complement strand
CTGCGTGCCGGTTACATCCCATGAACAAGTTGATGCGTTAAAAGAAGCGTTTTCGTAGCAAGCAGTTACAGGAGCTTCAGGCTGCGTGCCGGTTACATCCCATGAACAAGTTGATGCGTTGAACGTTGCGTTTTCGTAGCAAGCTGTTGCAGGAGCTTCAGGCTGTGTGCCAGTTACATCCCATGAACAAGTTGATGCGTTGAACGTTGCGTTTTCGTAGCAAGCTGTTGCTGGTGCTTCTGGCTGTGTGCCGCTTACAATCCACGAACAAGAAGCTACATCCCAGTTAGCTGTTTGGTAACAAGCCAATGATGGTTGTGACGGTTGCGCTGGAGCAGCATTGATTACAGCTGTTGCACTGGCATCGCATCCTTTGCTATCGCTCACTTCATAGGTGTAAGAACCCGCTGTAAGTTCTGTAATAGCTGGATTTGAAGATGCGAAAGTCAATGCACCCGTTCCGCCATTGGCAGCCAATTCAACACTTCCTGTTGCACCAAAACACGCAATCTGTGTTGGAGTTGCTGTAATAGTTGGCAATGCATTAATCTGCACCGGAATAGTAGCACGTGCTGTGCTGATGCAAGTAGATGAAGGACCTTCGGCAACCTGGCAGTTAAAATTACCTGCTGCAGCCGTTGAAGGGATCAACAATGGTTGAGCAATGGTGCTCGAAGGAGCAAAGTAAAACAATTGGTATGACGGATTGCTTGGGGTAGCAGTAAGTGCTACGGCAACATCATTCTGGCAGTACTCAATTGTTCCGCCAGCTACTGTAGGCACAGAACTGATATTGGTAATACTAATGGTGAAGCTCAGTACGCAGCTTGTTCCAGGAAGCAAAGCACGGTAAGTTATTGGGCCCGCTGCATTCGGGAAAGGATTGGCTACAGTGTATTCAACCGTTTGATTGGCATCGAAGAAACGGGTTCCAACGGGATAGAAGCCCAATACATCGGTAACCGGAATAGCTTCTGTTCTGTTGCAATAGGTAAAATCGCGGATGCCATCGCCAGCTGGACAATTAGCTGTAACCCAGTTTGCTGAGTTGATATCGATATTGAAAGGCCCCAAAAGCGGCTCGGTGCTGCAACCATCTACATTCGAAAAACCAACATAGAACGGCTGATCATCAACCGAAATTTGCGTATTGGCACCAATACCCGAAATGTTTCCATCGATCTGAACACTTGGAGCAGCGCAATTGAAGTTGCGATATAAGTCACAATTCTCGCTGGCTTTAAGCGTAAACGTAAGCTCTCCTAAAACAGTGTTAGGATTGCTCGGCAATGGAAGTGTGCCAAAATCCCAAACCAAGGTTCCATTTGCGCCTAAAGAAGCATCAACATAAGGAGTAGCCGAACTTGAAGCCGGTGAAAATACGTTTACACTACTTCCTTGGTAGGTAATTGCCGCATAGGGAAGTGGAATTTCGATGCGGGCATTGTTCACCGCTTCGTTTCCTTTGTTGCGAATTTGAACTTTGTATTTAATCTCATCGCCTGGAAGAACTGTAATGTCCTCTGTTGTAGTTGGAATGTTGTTCACACTAACGGTCGAAAGGAATCCTTCCACCACCGGCTCGTAAGCATCAACTGCCATACAGATTGAATAGATGATGTACGTGTCCTGCGTAGAACTGTAACGGAATTTGGTTGATGTTTGTCCGTTTCCAATAACACTGTTCGATGCGTTCGGAATGCTGAACATGCTGATGTCCATTCCGGTATTGTTTACCAAATTTGGATTGCGGGTATTTCCACCAGTAAAAATGCTGCTATTAAAGAAATTGTTGGTTGAATTTCCACCATGTGAAAGAAGCTCCCAATTGGTAGAATTCAATTTCTGAATTTCGAATTTATCGCCCGTAATGGTTACGTCGCCTTCGCCTGCCATCATACCCAATTTGGTATTTACAGCGCCGCTTAGTGCTGAAGTAAAGCCTGAAACAGGGAGTTCCCATTGTGCTGTTCCACCCACAACGTATGCATACCCATCAAATAGGGTAACATCGCGCTTTTGCATCTTGGAGTTTTCGTAAACCACCACAAGCCCCCAGCCACCATAGTAGCCGGTTGAACCACCGTCTCCGGTGGTAAGTGCCATGTCGGCAGCCCAATACTGACCTGCTCCCAACTGCTGTACTTGCGAGGTTACCTCAACAAAACTCGCATACATATTGTTATCGCCCGGATAACGGATGTTGTTGGGTGATGCAGTGTAAGTAGTGTATTCGGTTTGACCTGGACCGCGGAATTTGATGGTACGCTTCTGCAATTCGGTTGGCGTAGCATTGGTGCGAGCCGACCAATACAGTCCGGCAAACAATACACGACTACACGTTGGATTTGCACCATTCTCGGTCGAAAATGTCAAGGTTGATGAAGATGAATTATTGGTAGAAGCAATACCATCAACATCTACCTTAATCATTGTACGGTTGCTATTTAATTCCGTTGCTGAATAGTTCTGTAGCGTCAGATTGGTATTTCCAATCATGGTGAAATCGCCATTGATGCTGTAAATGGTTTGCGTAGGCGAGAACGCCGATGTTCGCTGCGTAAACGGTATACGCACCTGGGCATTCGCAGCAAATCCTACACACAGCAACAAAGCTGTCGGCATTGCTTTGCGCAATCCTTTGAAAAGTGATTGAAGTGTTTTCACGATTAAGTAAAATTGGTTAGGTTAAGTAGATTAGTTAGGAACAGAAACGCTGTAACACAACGCAACGCCGGCAGGAGCGCCTTGCACAGAGTCGGTAATTTGAGCAGCAGAAGCATCCACCGCGCTCATTAACAATACGCACGAAAGCTGGCTTAGTGCAGCCGCTCCGCTCAGGTTAAGGTTTAAAGCCAAATCAGACGCACTGTTTATCCGGATGCGGATAAATTTCACTTGCGACAAAGCCGCATTGTTGAAGTTAAGCCCAGCAAGGTCGGATGCATTTACATCCAACACCTGAGCCGCACCGTTACCTACTACCGAAATGCCGGCAGCATTAGCAAGAGCAGTTGTCTGCTCGTCGTAGGCCAAAGCATGGATTTGTTCTCGTGCCGAGGCACCGAGGGTTTCGAGGTGTGCATCGAATGCACTTGCCTGTTGTGCGTTCAGCTTGGTGCCGAAGCAGGTTGCCAGAACGATCAGCAAGGCGCCGAACAGGTTTCTGTTTAACGGATAACTAGTCCGCTTTTTTTGTGTTTGCATAGATATTTAGTTAGGGTTAAAATTTCAAATTGAAGAAGGCATAGCAGATCCTGAAGACGATGAAAACACCGCACGAGATTACCAAATCAGATGATGATTTAGCTCGGAGTCGGAATTTCAGCGTGCTTAGGAGCTGAACAAAAATGTTAGATTGGAAATTCGATTGGCGTTTCGAACAATCGGACAAAAGGCTTCGGATTAAGTCCGAAATTGAATTGAGTTTGAAAAAGTTTCATGTTGGATAGGTTAGGTTATGAAACAAGAATGAATTTGAATTCTAAAACCTCTACTTGATATTTGTAAGAAATGTTTCAATTTCTAAATTAAATCTTTGCATAATCGCAAATAAAATATCTTATAAACTTGATTTACTGATACATAAAAATATTTTTATTCTTTCAACTTAGTCTCTATTAATCCGAAAACAATGTCAGATTCAACCTCAAAACCTAACATAAAGCCATAAAATGCGGATGATTTTAGTTTTACATTAAGCATCTATCCTGATTTCGATTTATAATTCAGATTTAGATTCTCGCTTATCTTTGACCTATGATTCACGTGTTTAAAAAGACATTTGCGGTTTTCATAATTATAGTATTAAGCGCAGGATGCACCCCAAAAAAGCAATCTGGTGAACGCCCCCAAATTGTTTGCACCACAGGTATGCTTGCCGATGCGCTTCAAAGCATTTGCGGCAACTGGGCCGATGTAACCGCTTTGATGGGCGCCGGTGTTGATCCGCATCTTTACAAAGCCTCGCAGGGCGATACCGAAAAACTCTCCAATGCCGACCTGATTGTTTACAACGGCCTGCATCTGGAAGGTAAAATGGAAGCAGTGCTCAAAAAACTGGCTTCCCGGAAAAAAGTAATACCCCTCGGCGAATACCTCTCCCCTGCTTCACTTTTGCCAACCGGCGATGCAGCTCCATCGTTCGAAAAAGCAGGCTCTATCGATCCGCATATTTGGATGGACCTTCCACTTTGGAAATCGGCACTCGAAAAGCTACACTCCGATTTAATGCAGCAGTTTCCCGAGCATAAAGCGGAGATTGCCGCTAACTATAAGAAATACGCACAAAGCATTGACAGCATCCACAGCGAAATGCTCGAATTAATCAAGGCTATTCCGGCAAATCAGCGTCTTATGATCACATCGCACGACGCCTTTCGTTATTTTGGCAGGGCCTACACCATAGAAGTAAAAGGCTTGCAGGGCATTTCGACCGTGTCGGAACTTGGTTTACAAGATATTACCCAAATGGTGAATCTTTTGAGTACTCGAAAAATCAATGCAGTATTTGTAGAATCTTCGGTTTCTGATAAGGCCATTGCCTCGGTCATTGAAGGATGCGCCGCAAAAGGACATACCATTAAAAAAGGTGGAACCCTCTTTTCTGATGCGCCCGGAAATGCCGGCACACCCGAAGCTACCTATTGCGGCATGATGCTGCACAATGCGCGCACTATTGCCGGAGCATTAAATCCACAGCCATGATTGTAAACGCTCAAAATCCTTCGGTCGAAGTTCACAACCTAACGGTAATTTACCACAAGAAACCGGTTTTGTGGAACATCGACTTTGCCCTACCCCGCGGCGAAATGATCGGCATCATGGGACCCAACGGCGCAGGGAAATCTACCCTCGTAAAAGCTATTCTTGGGCTGGTTTCACTGAATTCGGGGTATGCGCAAATTTTAGGCGAGGACCTTAAGGCCGTTCGCAAAAAAGTAAGCTACATACCACAACGCCAAACCATCGACTGGGACTTTCCCGCCACCGTTAAAGATATTGCCTTAATGGGGCGTTTCCCGGAACGAGGCCTTTTCGGAATTATTCGTAAAAAAGACCGCGAAATTGCCGATTGGGCACTCGAACAAGTAGGCATGGCCGAATACCGCAACAGACAGATTTCGCAGCTATCAGGTGGACAGCAACAGCGCGTGTTTTTGGCAAGAGCGCTGGCACAGGAAGCCGAAGTTTACTTGCTCGACGAACCTTTTGTGGGCATCGACGCATCCACCGAAGCATCCATCGTAAACCTGCTACGAAACATAAAAGAGCAAGGTAAAACCATTGTTGTAGTGCATCACGACTTGCACACCGCACGCGACTATTTTGGCTGGCTGGTCTTGCTCAATGCATCACTCATTGCAAGCGGCCCAAGTGCTCAGGTGTTTACCGACGAATTGCTTCGTAATACCTACAGTGGCAAACTCACCGTATTATCGCAGGTGGGCGATGCACTGCGCGAACATAATTTTCCGGTACGCGAAAAATGATTTTAGACGTACTGAACGATTTTTTCCTACTGCGAGAACCTAACCTTAAACTGGTAGTTGCAGGCACGGTCTTGCTCTGTAGCATTGCCGGATTTGTGGGCTGTTTTACCTTTTTACGCAAACGTTCGCTGAGCGGCGATGTGGTAGCGCATAGCGTTTTACCCGGAATTTGTCTTGCCTTTATCCTTTCGGGCGAGAAAAACAACCTATCGCTCATGATAGGGGCTCTAATAACAGGCTTGCTTTCACTCGGAATGATGGAATGGATCAGCCGCCGCAAAATTGCACGCCCCGACACCGCACTTTCGCTCATGCTTTCGGGATTTTTTGGATTGGGGATCGTATTGCTCACATACATACAGCACGAAGGCAATGCGGCACAGGCCGGGCTCGATCGCTTCATTTTTGGCAAAGCAGCAGCCATATCGAGCGAGGATGTTTCGCTCATTCAAATCACCACGCTGGGTATCTTAGCGTTGATCTTTGTGTTTAAGCGTGGACTTTATGCCATTTCGTTCGATGAAGAATTTGCCCGTTCGAGTGGATTTCCGATTGTGGTTTTGCGCGCTATTTTATCGGTTTGCACCGTTTGGGTGGTAACTATTGGAATACAGGCTGTGGGCGCCGTTTTGATGGCCGCTTTGCTTATTACGCCGGCCTTGGCCGCACGTTTTTGGACCCAAAGCTTAAATACCATGCTGGCCTTGGCCGCATTTTTTGGTGCATTGTCCGGTTATGTAGGCTCATTTGTATCGTTCAGTGCTCCGCAAATGCCCACAGGCCCTTGGATTGTGGTTACTGCCACATGTATTGCAGGCATTTCGATGGTATTGGCTCCGCGCCGTGGCATTTTAGCGCGTTGGTACATTCACCGCCGTAACCGCTTGAAAATCCGCAACGAGAATATCCTAAAACTCTTTTACCAGATTGGCGAAAAATCGGGGCAGATGCAGGGGCGCATTTTAAAAGAAGATTTATTGAATTACCGCGCCTTTAAAACCGAACAGCTCGAAAGTGGCCTTAATACCCTGGCTAAACAAGGTAAGCTAAGCCACGAACTCGAATCGTACAGTTTAAGCGACCATGGACTGGCCGAAGCACAACGCATTGTTCGCCTGCACCGTTTGTGGGAGTTGTATCTTCAGAAATTTCTGCACCTCGAACCCGATCATGTGCACGACGATGCCGAAGCAATTGAACACGTGATTACCCCCGAAATTGAAGCACAGCTTGAGCAGTTGCTGGGCAATCCATCTATCGATCCGCACAATACCATAATTCCTCCCCGACGATGAGCCTCAACGATGTGTATATAATCATTACGGCCTGTCTGGTAACTATAGCCTGCGTAATACCAGGTTGCTTTTTGGTGTTGCGTAAAATGACCATGTTTGGCGATGCCATTTCGCACGCGGTGCTGCCCGGCATTGTGGCGGCATATATGCTAAGCGGCAATTTGGGCGGCTGGCCCATGATTTTGGGCGCCACACTCATCGGACTCGCCTTAACTTGGATTATCGAATTCATACACAAACGCATGCGGGTAAGTGCCGACGCAAGTATTGGCATTAGCTATACCTTTCTGTTTGCGCTGGGTTTAATTCTGGTGAGTGCCTTTACCCGTCAAACCGATCTCGACCAGGATTGTGTATTGTATGGCGAGATTGCCTTGGTTCCCTTCGATTTAGGTTGGCTCGAAATTCCACGCCAAATTTGGATTGCCGGCATTTTGGATTTGCTTCTCATTGCCATTATCGTTTTCGGTTACCGCGGATTTTGGATCAGCACTTTTGATCCATCCTATGCTACTGTGGCGGGCTTATCGGCTGTTTTCTGGCATTATCTGCTGATGGCCATGGTTTCGTTATCGACAGTAACAGCATTCGAATCGGTCGGTGCCATCATGGTGGTATCGCTGCTATCGGGCCCGGCGGCAACGGCTGCACTTTTTTCGAAATCTCTGCCGCGCATGATTTTGCTTGCTGCGCTCTTTGGAATTGCAGCGTGCATCTTAGCTTATGCAATCGCGAGTCGACTCGATGCAGCCATAGCGGGCTGCATTGCGGTAACGAATGCTGTGTTGTTTGCTATAGCAGCGGTGCTGAAGCGGGTGATTGGAATTACGTATTGAGTTCGGAAGTTTATCTAAAAAATATGGGGCTTTATGCCAATCGCTTCAAATCTCACCTAAAAACAAGCTTAAGCGATTTTAGATTGTTCTATTCGCAATTATCTGAAATTGGGTTGTGAGGGGGAACTTTTTAGTATGAGTAACCCTGGAGTTCATGTTGATTGCTTAGTGAATCGAAAAACTTAAAATGCATGCACTTATTTCAGAAATGTACGATTCTCATTATTCGGCTTTGCTGCCCGTCTCCTCGCAGGACTAGTAAATAAATCCCCGATGGAAGATGTGTCATATTGATATACGTATTACCAGCTCCAAGTGCATCACTTAAAACTTCCTTTCCCTCGATGGTATTGAGTGTATAAGCACTTAATGTACTGTTATTGGAAATGGTGAGTTGATCGCTTACTGGATTCGGGAAAACATGAGCTTCTTCCTGCATTTGGTTTTCGTTCAACGAAGTTGGCATTCCGAATTTATTTATTACTCTCAAAACATTGGTGCAGCTCGTGTCGAAAATAGCATAGCTGATAAGACCCTTGGTTATATCATCGTAGCCATCCAAAATCTTTGCTTCTATTTCTGTTGAATCGGTATTACAGAAACAGTTGGTAGGGATAAAAATGTTTAAATCGGTGCGGTTGTCTATGTTATACAATTCGTTTGAACAAATACGGTTGTTTTCAATAATAGGCATTGGCTGGCCGAAACTTATTGGCCCAAAGGCAACACCGGTTTGATTTTGCTCAATCTGGCAATCATTTACCTGCGACCCAAAACCTACTTGTAAGGCGGTGCCATTGTTTATAAAACTACTGTTTCTAGCTGTTAGGAAAGTAGTATTTAAAACGGCATCTGTATTGCCTATAAAAACGCAAGAATCAATTAAGCCATTGTTTGCATAGTTATATGCAAGTAAATTGTTCTCGAATAAGGTATTTTTAACCAACGTGCCATTTACTGAACCACTGTTAAGACCAATACCCAAGCTATTATTGCGAATTTCACAATTATTCATGTCTAGGATGCTGGCGTATATGAAAAGTGCAGAATTGTTATTCTCGAACACACAGTTTCTGAAGGTAAAATTGGCCCAACCATAAATGGCTGTTTCGTTACTAAAAAAAACACAATCCTCTGCGATGAGATCTGTTCCTACCACCACAGCACTTGCGTTATAGCTAAAGTTGCATTGATTCAATTGAATAAGCGAAGGCAATGAACTGTCATATGAAAAGCATGAAATAGTGTTAGCTATATTCACATAATTGTAATTGATGTTGCCACCTTGAGAGTTCTTGACTAAAAACCCCTGCCAAACGCCAACAGCGGTTGTAGCCGTGTCTGCTCTGAAAGTAATGGGTGCATCAGAAGTACCTACCATGTTGATAAGACCGCGAGTTTCAATGTAAAAAGGTGTTCCCGAATTTCCATTTTCTCTTACTCGCACCACTACACCGGGTTCTATAGTTAAACTTACCCCAGGAAAAACTACAATATTGCCAGTCATCACGTAAGGACTGTTGGCCAGTGTCCACGTAGAATTAGCGTAAATCCCTCCACTTACAAAGGTTTGAGCATCTGCATTTGAAATGTGTCCCAGAAAAAGAACAAATACTAACGTTTTAAAAAAATATCTTGCCATTGAAAAATGTAATTATTTCAAAATCCCTAACAATAAAATTATTGGAAGGTTTAGGATTACTAATATTACTTTATTTTCTAGTTCAAACCTTTACAGACCTTCAGCCAATCCCCAACAAGAAACATCTAAATCCGCCGTGTATCCGTAAAAACAACCTCCGTCTATGGAACTTTTAAGAATGCAAACAGTGTAATTCATCCTAAAAAAAGCGGGTTGACTTGGTTCCCTTCGATTTAGGCTGGCTCGAAATTCCACGCCAAATTTAGATTGCCGGCATTTTGGATTTGCTTCTCAGTGCCATTATCGTTTTCGGTTACCGCGGATTTTGGATTAGCACTTTTGATCCATCCTATGCTACCGTGGCGGGCTTATCGGCTATTTTTTGGCATTATCTGCTGATGGCCATGGTTTCGTCATCGACCGTAACAGCATTCGAATCGGTCGGTGCCATCATGGTGGTATCGATGTTAACTGGTCCTGCTGCAACTGCTGCACTTTTTTCTAAATCGCTCATACGGATGATTTATCTGGCCGTGATTATTTTCATTGGCTCCTGCATTTTGG
>JBILCR010000370.1:0-2840 GCA_044353055.1 Flavobacteriales bacterium | reverse complement strand
TTTTGGGTACCTTTAAAAACACAATGCTCAATGTAGTGCGCAATTCCGTGCTCGTTTGAGTTTTCGTCGCGGCTGCCGGTGTTTATGAGCAATCCACAATGCGCCACATTACTTTCGGCAGGCAAAAAAATGACTCTTATGCCGTTCTTAAGGGTCCAGTGCAGGGGCTTATTCATGAGTTTCTACGCCATTTTCTGCTAATTCTACAATCTGCTGCACTCTGCCAACACTTCGATCGGTAAGCATCACTTTAATGCCTCTGGAATGATATGGTTTGCTGGTAAGAATCCATCGTATAACACCGCGAGTGAGCACTCCGGTTTTTTGATTGCGTTTGGTAACAATGTCGACACACATTCCGAGCTTCAAATTTTCACGAAAACACTGTTTCATAGCGCGGCGCAACTGTCGTTGGAACTTTTGGGATATACCACCTCAAGCAGTCGAGTGATGAGGTATTCCGATCTAAATTTCATTTTCAAGCTCTGGCCTTTGCTTCCTTTTCCTTCGAGCAAATATTCGGGTATTTCGCGGCTGCGGATATCGCTGTCGCTAAAATTAACCTCGGCGGTGTTTAAAATGCTCAGCACATCGTCGGTGTTTAAGCCTTTAAAGTGTAATTGACATGCGGCCTTTTGCGATATTTTTATGGGATGGGCCCTCAATTGTTCCAGTACGCGTCCTTCGGGTGTCCAAGCTGGAAATGTGCGCCCGCGAAACAGTAATGCCCAAATGAAAAATGAGCCCAGTAAAATGCCGAATATAAAAAGGGTAATGCGTCGTGAAAATGGCATAAAGGGTTTAGTCGAATCGTAAGTGTTTAACGGTTAGTCCGTTATTTATAAGTTCGTTAAGCGATTGAATTCCAATTTGGAGGTGGTCGTCCACAAAATGTTTGGTAACCATGGTGTCGGAACGCTCGGTTTTAATGCCACTTGCCACCATTGGTTGATCCGATACGAGCAGCAGCGCACCCGTTGGAATTTTATTGTAAAAGCCTACGCTAAAAATAGTGGCCGTTTCCATATCGATGGCCATAGCCCGCACCTTGCGAAGGTATTTTTTAAATTCGTTATCGTGTTCCCAAACTCTACGGTTGGTGGTATAAACGGTGCCGGTCCAATAATCTTTATTGAAATTTCTAATGGTAGTAGATACGGCTTTTTGAAGAGAGAAAGCGGGTAGGGCAGGCACTTCGGGCGGAAAGTAATCGTTGGAGGTGCCGTCGCCACGAATGGCCGCGAGCGGCAGGATGAGATCGCCCACTTTATTTTTACTTTTTAGTCCGCCGCATTTACCTAAAAAGAGGCATGCCTTGGGCTGTAATGCCGAAAGTAGATCCATGATGGTTGCCCCATTGGGGCTGCCCATTCCGAAGTTAATGATGCTAATGCCGTTGGCTGTAGCTACCTGCATGGGTCGGTCCTTTCCAACAACTTCTACACGATGGATCTCGGCAAATTTTTCAACATAGTTGCTGAAATTGGTAAGGAGAATATATTTGCCAAACGTCTCCAATGCCATACCGGTATAACGGGGCAGCCAATTATTGACTATATCTGATTTGTTTTTCATGCCAGAGCGATTGACGGATTTGCCCGTATTGAATTTACCCGAAGCCCCCATGCGTTTGCGCGAGCTGCCTCGAGGCAGACAAATATACGATGCATTTCGTAAGAAATGGGTTTCATTAACTCCTGAAGAATGGGTGCGCCAACACATGTTGCATTATTTGCATGCGCATTGTGCGTATCCGGCCAATAAAATAGCAGTTGAATATTCGCTCATGGTGAATGGATTAAAAAAACGCGCCGATATTTTAGTGTGGAATCGCAGTCTTGAGCCCTGGCTTTTAATTGAATGCAAAAACACTACGGTGGCGTTAAACCAAGAGGTGATGGATCAGATGCTGCGCTATAACCTAAAGTTAAATGTGCCTTACATGGCAATGACTAATGGAAACAGCCTCTTCGTTTTAAAAAACCAAAACGGAACGGCCGAGGTACTTGAGGTATTGCCCGAATATCTGAGATAGTGTCAGACTTAATTCGTTAAATTTTCGACACTGTCTTTTTTTACAATCGGATTTTGCTTGTATCGTTTATCCTCGTAGTAAATGAACATTTTTGCATTGGCGGGCGTCCACCAGCGGGTAAATTTTGAAGTATAGTCGTGCAGCCTTACACAGCCTAAACTAACTGGGGCGCCCATATATTTACCAGGGGCGGTACCTCCCACGGCAAACTCGTGAATGCCGTTTACAAATCCTTTAGCGCCGGGATAGGCATCGTCAGGAGTGATGTGCATAAAATTGGGTAAGCCTACTTTTCCTTTGTACAGAATGGTGGTTCGAGAGCCAAATCCCATTTCTTTATCGTGCTTTATGTCTAACGAGTCATAGGCCAGCTGGCTATCCCAATAGCGCGTTGTGAGGCGGTTCATAGGTGCATAATAACGCGGCTGACCATCGAAATCGTGCTGATTGTGCTGTGAGGTATGCGAGTTTTTTGATGAGGTTACAAATTGTGCCACTTTAATTATGGTGTCGCCTTGTATTTCGCAGAGGCAAAGGCGTTGCCCAATGCAATAGGTTCTGCCGTGAACGTCGATGGTGGGGGCCTTTTTGAGGGGCTCGGTTCGAAATGCTTCCACGTGGTCGCGCAGATTCCTCCAAATATCAAACATGTAGCTCATGTTTTTTTTATCGGTAGTAGTCCTTTTGCTAAGCCATTCCGTTATCTGGAGATCGTTTGTTAGTTCGATATTTTCTTTTTTACAGGCCGCAAAAAATGTTTTAAGTTCGGGTAAGTCCCAAATATCGGGAAAGGCTTCTTCGCATC
>JBILCR010000369.1:0-2841 GCA_044353055.1 Flavobacteriales bacterium | reverse complement strand
CCATGCCCGGGTAAAATGTTGCCTGAATCCTTAACACTCAGCTGTCGTTTTAACATCGACTCAAACAAATCGCCTGCTGTTCCTGCAATGGCCAGAACTATCCCGCATAGTATCCAGGCATTAACGCCTAAAGTTGAATTATAATGGCTTATCAGGAATGCCACAAGTGCCGAAGCGATAATCCCTCCAACAAAGCCTTCAACAGTTTTCTTGGGTGACAAGCGCTCGGCCAGTTTGTGTTTGCCAAAACTGCGTCCTGCAAAATAGGCACCGGTATCGCTGGCCCAGATGATAAAGAAAAATCCCATAATGGTCCATGGTGCATAATGGCCTTGAGCATCAACTCCTGTATTAACCAGCAAAGTAAAAGGAATACAGGTATAAATTGCTCCAAATAGTGTGGTAGACACGTTTTGAAAAGCCTGTGCACTCATTCTAAACATTTCGACAGCGGCGATGCCCAAAAACAGTACTAAAAAAAAGGCACCAATTTTCTTCCATTCCAGGAGAGAAATGCCCGTACCATCCGCTAATACGGTAAGTAGTATACCCGTAAAAAATATAACAATGCCCAAAACGACACCCATAATTTTCTGAGGCTTTACCTCAGAGTGCTTTGTTATAAGCGAGTATAATTCAAATAATCCACTAAGGGCAAGGATTAAAAAAATGAGTATCGAGCTGTATTCCGAAATTATTACAGCGCCAACGAAAACCGAACCTAAGCCAAAGGCAGTAAGTATTCGGGTTCTGAGGTTGGCATCCACTGCAGCAGCCTATTGATTTTGAAATTCTTCAATCAACACGCGCGCACGTTCGGCATCTTCGTTTTTTACGTAAAGCTCCGATTCTGCGTTGGTTGGGAATGATGAGTCGGAATGATCCACCATAGAAGTGGTTAATCCTTCAGAGTCGAGCAAATTTTGAACAATCTTAACATGAGTGCTGTCTGAGTCCGATAATACTAAGGTCCAATTTGAATCCATGATTTATAGTTTTAATGCTTAAGCTTAACTTTCAGATGGGGTATCGGTGTTTGCGCTATTCTCGTTGGTTGGGTTGTCTTGTTGCGGCAGTTCGGCAGGAGCCGATGGCTTTTCCACTAATTTTTCTTGAGCGATTTCTGCACCTTCCTGCAATGCTTTCGACATCTCACCGGCAGTCTTGCTACCCTCATCCGCTTTATCGAAAGGTCGCTTTCCAAAAATTCCCTCTAAATCTTCTCTAAAGATAACTTCCTGCTCCAATAGCTTTCCTGCTAATAGACTCAGCTTGTCCTTATTTTCTTCGAGAATTTTGCGGGTGCGTGCATACGCCATATCCACCAGCTTCTTTACTTCCTCGTCAATTACCTCGGCGGTATGATCGCTGTAGGGTTTTCCAAAAGCGTATTCTTGCTGGCCGGTAGAATCGTAAAAACTAATATTGCCAATACGATCGTTTAATCCGTAAATGGTAACAATGGCATACGCTTGTTTGGTGATTTTCTCCAAATCGCTAAGTGCACCGGTTGAAACTTTTCCGAAAACGATTTCTTCGGCAGCTCGGCCGCCCAAAGCAGCACACATTTCGTCGAGCATTTGGTCGAAAGTGGTAATTGATCGCTCTTCAGGTAAATACCAGGCTGCGCCTAATGATTGACCTCTGGGTACGATGGTTACTTTTACCAAGGGTGAGGCATGTTCCAGAAGCCAGCTTGTTGTGGCATGGCCTGCCTCGTGGTAGGCAATAACCTCTTTTTCATGCATCGATATGATTTTGTTCTTTTTCTCGAGTCCACCAATAATACGGTCAACAGCATCAAGAAAATCCTGCTTGCCTACCGAGTCTTTATTTTTACGAGCAGCAATCAAAGCGGCTTCATTACACACGTTGGCAATATCGGCACCCGAAAATCCGGGTGTTTGGCGGGCCAAAAAGTCAATATCGAGGGTTGAGTCGGTTTTAATGGGCTTTAAGTGAACCTTAAAAATTTCTTTACGGCCATTTAAATCGGGTAGCTCAACATAAATCTGACGGTCGAAACGACCTGGACGCAAGAGCGCTCTGTCTAGAATGTCGGCACGGTTTGTTGCAGCCAATATAATCACGCCATTATTGGTGCCAAAACCATCCATCTCGGTTAGTAGTTGGTTAAGGGTGTTTTCGCGTTCGTCGTTAGCTCCTGCAATAGGATTTTTCCCGCGTGCTCGCCCTATGGCGTCAATTTCATCAATAAAAATAATGGCCGGAGCCTTTTCCTTGGCTTGTTTAAACAAGTCGCGCACACGAGAGGCCCCAACACCTACGAACATTTCAACAAAATCCGATCCCGACAGGGAGAAAAACGGCACTTGCGCTTCGCCGGCAACGGCTTTTGCCAAGAGTGTTTTTCCGGTTCCGGGAGGGCCTACCAATAATGCGCCTCGTGGAATTTTTCCTCCCAATGTGGTGTATTTCTTGGGGTTTTTGAGGAAATCTACAATTTCTTTAATCTCCACTTTGGCCTCGTCGAGTCCGGCCACGTTATCGAATGTAATGGAAACAGAAGTGTCCTTATCAAAAAGCTGTGCGCGGCTCTTACCGATGTTAAAAATTTGTCCACCACCTGCGCCACCGCCCATTCGACGTATGAGTAACATCCAAAACAAGAAAATAACTCCCAGCAGGATGACCCAGGATAAAATTTCTCCACTCCAGTTTTTACGGCTGGTGTAGTTGGGTTTTACTTTTAAGGCAGGATTGAGATTAACCTGGGCACTGTCTATCTGTTTATTCAAATCCTCGATAGAGCCTATGGTGTAAACGTAATGCGGACCTTTTTCCAAAGAAACCGACATAGAGGGCGACTTAAGTTCGCGG
>JBILCR010000368.1:0-2843 GCA_044353055.1 Flavobacteriales bacterium | reverse complement strand
TTAAAAAGTTTGGCCATCTCGTTGGGCATTTCCTTAGTGTTAACACTAATTTTGGCGGCGGCATTGGACTTTGGAGCCGCGATGCTCAATGTATTGCTTTTTGCGTCTATTTGGGCGGTATGTTCTAATTTAGATTACCTGGTTCGGGTATTAAAAGGTAAAATACCCAAAGCAGGATCATCCATCGCCCATATTGGCTTTGGCCTTATATTGCTAGGCGCTTTAATTTCGACCGGTAAAAAAGAATTCATCTCAAAAAACAGCAGCCCGTTTGATTTAGGAAAAGACTTTCCCAACAATGAGAATATTTTGCTGGCCCGAAACGACACCGTAAAAATGGGCGATTACCGTGTGGTGTATCGGGGCGATTCGGCCAGTGGAATTAACATCTATTATAATGTTGATTATTTCACTCTAAACGAAAAAGGGAAAATGGACAAGGCATTTACCCTCCATCCATTTATACAAACCAATCCCCGCATGGGAAATGTGGCTGAGCCGTCTACTAAACATTTCCTGCAAAAAGATATATTTACCCATGTTACCTACGCTAAAGCCGAAACCGCAGAGGAAAAAGCGAAAGCCGAGAACGGCTGGCAGGAGGCCACCGACCATACCATGAAACCGGGCGACACGGTGTTTACGAGCAATTCGATGGTTATTTTACAGCAAATTGTAAAAGAGCCAAAAATACCCGGCACCCAATTGCAGAATGGCGATATTGCCGTTGGAGCCGAGCTTAAGGTAATGAAGCTTGATGGCCGCACCGATGTAATTATGCCGGCCTATCTTATACGTGGAATGACCACCGCCAGCATTGATACCGTTTTGGAGGCATCGGGCCTTAAATTCAACTTCTGGAAGATTGACCCTGAATCGGGCGTTTTTCATATTAAAATTGCCGAAAAAGCAAGCAATGCCGGAGATTTTATCATCCTTAAAGCCATCATTTTTCCGGGCATAAACCTCTTGTGGACCGGCTGCATCCTCATGGCTATTGGAACTGCGCTTGCCGTTTGGGTACGCATCCGAAAACGAGCTAAAAGCAGTGAAACCGATTGATTCAATACGCATTGTAGGCACAGGCAAACTGGCCGAAAGCCTTCTCGTTGCGCTTACAGAGCACAATTACACGTTCGACATATTTATTGCAGGCCGCAACGCTCAAAAAACAGAGGCCCTATGCAAACGCTTTCAAATAAAGTCTTTCGAACACTCATTAAGTACCAAAATGCCTGTTTTGCTTTGTGTGCCTGATGATGTTATCGCAGCAGCAGCAAAAACATTTGAACCAATAGCCAGCTGCATTATTCATTGCTCCGGTGCTACACCTGTTGAAGTGCTTCCGCAATTAGAGGGTGGCAGAGGTGTACTTTGGCCATTGCAAAGCTTTGGTAGTCCTAAAACGCCCGAAGACTGGCGGCACATTCCATTATTTACAGAATCAGAAGGTGCAGAAGCGCCATTCTTTATAAATCGGCTCACCTCTATTTTGGGCGGAACCGTTTATGAGTTAAATAGTGATGCGCGAAAAAAAATGCACCTCAGTGCTGTTTTTATGAATAATTTCACCCATCACATAGCGCGTTTAACTCACGATTATTGCACTAAAAACAATATGCCATTCGAAGCGTTGAAGCCAATTGTTTATGAAACACTACAGAACGTGTTTACCAACATTCCCGAAGAAACGCAAACCGGTCCGGCACGACGCGGCGATGAACACGTTTTAGCTATGCACCATTTAATGCTGGCTCACGAACCCGAAATGCTCGAAATTTACCGCCTACTTAGCCATCAAATTATTACACATTATCACTAAAACTCCTATGCTTGGATTTCTGCGTTTGGTTCGCATACAAAACTTAATTATTCTGGCATTTACCCTTATTGCGGTACGTTATGGCATTCTCGAAACCTTGTGGGAACATGGCATTGGCATACTGCTGGAACAGGGATATTGGCCCCATGACATGAAGCTTCATATGGAGCTATTGCCTTTTTTATTGCTAGTGGCGAGTGTAATCCTCATCGCAGCAGGCGGCTACGTCATTAATGATTACTTCGATACCAAAACCGACCGTATCAATAAGCCCGAAAAGGTTTTTGTTGGACGCATTATCTCGCGGCGCAGAGCCATTTTGTTACATATCGCATTGAGTACGTTGGGTGTTATTCTGGCATTAATCCCAGCATGGCAATACCATAATTTAAAACTGATGATTATTCCCGTTTTAAGCAGCTTGCTGCTATGGGCGTATTCGGCAAAATTCAAAAAAATGCCGCTCTCAGGGAATCTCATTATCGCATTGCTTGCCGGACTAAGCCCCATTCTTGTAGCCAGTTATGAATTTGCGGCCGGCGTAAATCTATCGCTCCAAATTATGAATGTAAATGTAGCGGGAAGTGGCAGCCGATTGTTATTCATGGGAATGCTAATAATTTCGCTGTACGCGCTGTTTTCCTTTCTCATTACGCTGATCCGCGAAATTATTAAGGACATTGAAGATATAGATGGCGATGAGGCCGATGGCGGCCAAACACTGCCCATAGTTATGGGAGAAAATTTGGCAAAATTTGCCGCACTGGGCTTAATAATTTGTTGCATTGTAATTACTGGTGTAATCATGCGCTATTTATGGCAACAGGAAATGAATGCTTTGTTTTGGTATGTAACCGCAGGCCTCATGATACCTTGGTTTATACTCGGTATTATGCTGTGGAATGCCCAAGACAAAAAAGCTTATGGCCGCGCCTCGCTGGTGTGTAAACTGATTATGGTAAGCGGCCTGCTTTCGATGTTTGTTTTTAAATGGAGCTTTTAATAATCCTATGCTTCAGCC
>JBILCR010000044.1:0-9888 GCA_044353055.1 Flavobacteriales bacterium | reverse complement strand
CTAAATCTGAAACCAACCAAACTGTTTGGAATCGTTTAAATCTCTTTGATGCAGTTTGGATTCGGGTTATTCAAGAACTTAGGTGCTTTAATGTGCGCTTTAAAGATATTGCTGTGCTAAAAGCGTACTTTTTTGAAGATAATACAGGCTATGTTTTCTCCTTAACTGAAGATGTTTTAAGGGACAATGTCAAGAGAATTAATGATAATATAGATAGTGAAGCATTTATAGAAAATATACGGCTGATTAGGTCAAAACCGGAAGTGCTTTCCGAACTTCCAATGCATTTCATTTCGAATAAGTTGGCCTCACTTATTCAAGGAGTGATTTTATTTCAACAGAGTACTAAAATTCACATAAGGATTAGTTCCGATCAAGTAACTGCTTATTTAGACGGTCTCCATGATGGTCAAAAATCGAATGATCTAAATTCCTTTTTAGAGAACTATACACACCTGACCATTAATTTCTATAAGCTTGTAGAGGAGTTCCTGATTGATCCCGGTTTCGAAAAACTTAATAAAGCATATGGTTTTATAGGCGATGAGGAAAACTTAATTTTTAATGCCCTAAAAGACAATTCAGTCCGACAGATTTTAATTAAAAAGGATCAAAATAATGATCTTAAGTTTGAATTTGTGAGCTCTTCAAATATTCATGATGAAGATGCCAAATTAATACAACGAATCTTACGCATGAATAATTACGATGAAGTTCGGGTCGTATTAAGAAATAAGGAACACCTTTATATTGAAAACAAAAAGAAAGTAAAAATAACGACCCCGTGAAAAGGCTCTAATTAAAACAATGTTCAAATCCCAATAAAATGGCATCTGAATGCAATGCATTCGGTTAATGTTAAGCTTCGAAAAATGTAAAAAAATACTAAACCAAAACGACGAATTCTATACCGACGAAGAAATCAAACAGATCATGATTTTTCTTGATTACTGGGCAAAAATAAACGCATCGGTTATTGATCAACTCCAAAACGAACTATCAGATGAAAAGAGCAGCAATAATGGCTCGTGTGAGCAGTGAGGAACAAGCAACAGGCTACAGCCTCGATTCTCAATTAAATCAGTTAAGGCGATACTGTGAACTCAAGGATATCGAGATTGTATACGAGTTTCGGGAAGAACATTCTGCCAAAACATTCGAACGACCGGCCTTCAAAGAATTTCTGCGGATAGCAAAAAAACACAAAGGCATAATCGATTCGTTGCTGTTTATCTCGTGGGATCGGTTCTCGCGAAATTGTGCCGATTCGTACCTGATGATTCGCAAGTTGAAAGAAATGGGCATAGAAGCACAGGCAATTACGCAGCCTATCGACACCTCCATTCCCGAAAATAAGTTCATGCTCGCCTATTATCTAACTTCTCCGGAGGTTGATAACGACCGCCGATCCATCAAAATCAAAGATGGAATTCGGATGGCCATGCAATCGGGCAGATTTGTATCGGTGGCTCCAAAAGGCTACATAAATGGAAGAGACGAAAAAAGGAAGCCGATTCTTGTTCCAGACCCCAAGTTCGCTCCGCTTATTAAGCAAATGTTTGAACTTGCGCTGGCCGAGATGTCACAGGCCAAAATTCGAATTTTTCTTGAGAAAAGAGGTCTGGTATACAGCCGGAATGGGATATCTGTGGCACTCAGAAATCCCGTTTACATAGGTAAAATTGTGATTCATTCAGACGATGACGATTCTGCTGCACAAATGATAAGCGGAATACACGAACCCTTGATATCAGAGGAGTTGTTCTATGGAGTGCAGGAAAAACTAAACAAGGATGTTGGCAATGCGCGCAAATTACCAAAGTATAAAAAAATAAGTCCCGAAATGCCATTAAGGGGCTTGATTACATGCTCCAAATGCAACAATTTGCTCACCGGCAGCAAAAGCAAAAGCAAAACAGGGGCGTATCACTATTATTATCACTGCAATTACTGTAGAAACGAAAGAATCAAAGCACCACAAATGAATGCAGAGGTGGATCGGGTTATACAATTGTTTGATTTTAAGAAGAATCCAACGGAATTGTACCAGGCCATGTTGGCCCAATATCTTGGCGAGGACGATGCAAGGCTTGAACGCGAAAAGCAAGCGAAGAGCCTTAAATTGGCGCAAGCAGATGCAAAATTGAACGATTTGCAAAACTTATTAATCGAAGGGGAACTCGAGTTTTCAGAATATCGGGCGTTGAAGGCAAAATTGATAGCGCAGATATCAAATTTGAAACTCACGATTGCTGCTTCCGATACAGAAAAAAGGGATTTTAAGTATAAGGTAATCAATTCTTTGAGCCTAATTAAAAACCTCTCTGGAACCATGAAAACAATGGATTTGGCGTCGAAGTTCGATTTGCTCAGTTCGATGTTTCCCGAAAAAATCCAATTCGACGGAAAAAATTGTCGAACTCCAAAAATCAACGAAGCCCTTCTTCTGATTCTCGCGATTGACGAGGGTTATGGAGCTGAAGAAAAAAGGGACAAACTCAAAAATATGGGTTTGTCCCTTCAGGTGGAGCCGGCGGGAGTCGAACCCGCGTCCAAACAAGGTATTCATACGCTTTCTACATGCTTATTTCCGGATTACTTGTCGAGAAACGGCAGGACCAAAACAAACCAACCGCTTCCGTAGCTCCTTTAACTTCGATGCAGCGCCAGAGCACCACTGCACCTATCTCAAACTTTACGATGCCTTATAGGGGACGACTTGAGAAAACTTCCCCCGAAGACAACTGGGGTTTACCCTATCGGATAAACGGGCCAATCCCTATCGGGATTAAGCAGCCAGTGCGTAGTTGTTTTCGCCAGTTATAGGCGTGCGGATTGTTTTTTCGGGTTAACCTCGCAACACCCGGCATGCTTACGCATCAATGCGCTTGCTGTCGAAACCTTTACGGCCCCTTTGTATGCGTCAAAATTACCGCATATTTTCGGATTAAAACGAACGATTCGCTATAAATTGTGTTAATTACAGAAAAAAATCAAAAACACTATCCCCCATTACCCCATTCATATTGCGTTACTTTGCCCTTATGTACTTAAACTGCCCTCGCCAACTATTCATGCTATGCGTGTTTGCCTGTATGTGCAGCCATGCTAGTCGGGCGCAATCATCTGCCACGCACATTTTGCAACAGCTCCAAAAGCTCGAAAAAACAACTACCGTATTATATATTGCCGCCCATCCCGACGATGAAAATACCCGCCTGCTAAGCTACCTCAGCAACGAACTACATATGCGCACCGCCTATCTCTCGCTTACCCGCGGCGATGGCGGACAAAACCTTATTGGCGACGAAACCGAAGAGGCGCTCGGCATCATACGCACTCAGGAACTGCTTGCAGCAAGACGCGTTGATGGTGCCGAACAATATTTTACACGAGCGTTCGACTTTGGCTATTCCAAAACACCCAACGAAACCTTCCGCATTTGGAATAAAGATTCGGTACTGCACGATGTGGTATGGATCATCCGCACGTTAAGGCCCGATGTAATCATTACCCGTTTCCCTACAACAGGCGAGGGCGGACACGGCCATCATACCGCCTCTGCACTACTTGCCGAAGAAGCCTTTGCTGCAGCAGCCGATAAAGATAAATTTGCCGAACAGCTTAAATATACCGAGGTGTGGCAGGCGAAACGTCTATACTGGAACAATTTTATGCCCTCGCGCGACGAAAAAACCGATACGCGCCACATGCTCAAACTCGATGTTGGAACGTACAACACCTTACTCGGCATGAGCATGGGCGAAGTGGCTTCATTAAGTCGCTCGCAGCATAAAAGTCAAGGGTTTGGTGTTAAGAAACAGCGTGGCACCCTAATCGAATACTTCACTTACCGTGCTGGCGATTCGGCTTCGCAGTCGCTCTTTGAGGAGGTTCCGCTTGGCTACGAATCCTTTAAAAACCACAAGGAGATTGAACAAACGTTCGCAAAAATCAATAGGGTGCATTCCATAACCTACCCCGAAAAAACCATTCCACTACTGGTTGAACTCGATGCACTTCTCAAAAAATCCTGTCCAACGGCTCTTTATGAAGTAAAGCATCAACAAATTACTGCTTTGATTCAGAAGTGTGCAGGTCTTTTTACAGATTTTACCTCTTTAAGCTATAAATACAGTCCCAGTGATACGCTCACGGCTACATTGGGAATTATAAAAAGAAATGAAGCAAATGTGGTTTTAAAAAAACTGTCCTGCACCGGTAATAGTATAGAATTCGGTAAGGGAGACACCCTAACAACAAATACCCTAACCGAAAAGAAATTAGCCCTGAAAATACCCACACAAACAAGCTATTCAAACCCATACTGGCTGCAAAAACCTCATTCAGAAGGACTATTTAGCCATCCCCATTTTAAAATAACAGGTACGGCCGAATCTCCTGCTGCGTTAATGGCCGAACTGCACATCGAAATTAACGGATTTCCTTTGCTGATAAGCCTTCCATTACAATACAAATGGGTTGATCCGGTGAAAGGCGAACTGCTGCGTAAGGTCGAAATGGTTCCGCCCCTTGCAGCACATCCCGTACTGCCGGTTATTGTAAATACCGGAGCTGACGTGTGCCGCATCGAATTAAACCTCGAAGCCAATAAGGCGAATCTCAACGGCACAATACAGCTGGTAAACGGCGACGAATGGGGCATCCGCACCCTAACCGAAAAAATAAAGGTAACGCCCGGATTAAGCAGGCAAACCATACAGTTCGATGTTGAACTAAAACCCACACGAGCCTTACGCGGCCCATTTTCGGCACCGCTCATGTTTAGTTTTACCGATTCGCTTAGCGGAAAAACAGAGCCATTGCTGCAAACACGCAACGTTTCGTACGACCATATTCCCATTCAAACCTGGCATCAGCCCTGCTCGGTGCGTTATGTGTTCGCCCCCATGAAGCGCGACATTTCGCGCATTGGATACGTTGAAGGCGCAGGCGACGAAGTTGCAGAAGCACTCATGGGTGCCGGATATAAAGTAGAAATATTGGGCGATGCGCAAATAAAGAAACTCCAACCCGGCGATTTTGATGCTGTGGTGGTAGGCATTAGGGCGCTAAACTCAGAGGAACGAATTGGCGCCTGGATGCCTTACTTGCTCGAATACTGCCGCTTGGGCGGAACCCTCGTTATGCAATACAACACCCGCAACTGGATTAGCGATGTTAAAGTGCAGCCCGGCCCCTACCCTTTCGAAATTAGCCGTAATCGTATAACCGACGAAAATGCAGAGGTGCGGTTTACGCAAAAAGACGCGGCTATTTTGAATACTCCAAACGTAATTGGCGCCAGCGATTTTAACTCCTGGGTGCAGGAACGAGGCGTTTATTTTGTTGAGAAATGCGCCCCCGAATACAGCGATATTTTACGTATGAACGACCCGGGCGACAAGGAATTTTCGGGAGCACTCATTACCGCGCCCTACGGCGATGGCATGTATGTGTACACCGGGCTTTCGTTTTTTCGACAGCTGCCGGCCGGAGTGCCCGGCGCATTTAAGTTGTTTGCCAATCTTTTAGCTGCCAAACACCATGAAAAGCACTGAGAAACGCTGGTATATATGGTATGCGGCGCTGCTTGCATTTTTAATCGTGCAGATTGTTGTTTATGCCGTACTCACTAAAATGTTTTCATGACAACCATAGACTGGATTGTTCTTATTTTTACGCTCATTGCCACGGTAAGCTACGGTGTTTACAAAGGTCGTGGTGCCCATTCGCTCGATGCCTACTTTAGGGGAAACCGGCAAATGCCTTGGTTTTTGGTTTTGTTAGGTATTATGGGCACTCAGGCCAGTGCCATTACGTTTTTATCGGGGCCCGGACAGGCTTATTCGGACGGCATGCGCTTCGTGCAGTATTATTTTGGATTGCCCTTGGCCATGATCGTAATATGCGTTTGGTTTGTACCGGTCTTTTCTCGGCTTAATGTATATACGGCCTACGAATATTTAGAGCAGCGGTTTGATACCCGGGTAAGACGTCTTACTGCAGTATTATTTCTAATATCGCGCGGCTTATCCACCGGCGTTAGTATCTATGCGCCTTCGCTAATACTGAGTTCGCTATTCGGGTGGAATATTTACCTCACCAATATAGTTATGGGCGGAGCGCTCATCGTGTACACGGTTTCGGGCGGTGCCAAAGCCGTAGCGTATACGCAAAAACTACAACTGTTTATCATCTTTGGGAGTTTGTTTCTTGCGGGATGGATTCTGGTAGCCTTACTTCCCGAAGGCATTGGATTTTCAGATGCCCTCCATTTGAGCGGGCGCCTTGGACGCTTTAACATTATTACCTCTGGTTTCACGGATAATGGATTTGACTGGAGCGATAAATACAATTTGTGGAGCGGTTTAATCGGGGGATTTTTTCTGGCGCTTTCCTACTTTGGCACCGACCAGTCGCAGGTGGGCCGATACCTAACTGCACAATCCGAGGCAGAAAGTCGCAAGGGCTTGCTTATGAACGGATTTGTGAAAATACCCATGCAGTTTTTCATTTTGATGCTTGGGGCGCTGGTTTTTGCCTTTTATCATTTTACGCAGGCACCCGTATTTTTCAATCAAACAGCGCTCAATCAAGCCAAAACAGCGCAGCATGCCGATTCTGTTTTACTGGTGGAGCAGCAATATGCCCAATTAAACCAAGAGCGTATGCATCAATCGATGGCCTTTTCAAAGGCACGTCAATTGGGCGATGCCAATAAAATGGAACAAGCCGTCGATTCTCTTAAGCAAGCCGAGCAGCTTGCTGCCCAATATCGTGGCACCATGAAATCGCTGATAAGCCGGTCGGGAAGCGGACTCGATGCCAACGATACCAATTACATTTTCCTAAGGTTTGTTATCGATTTTCTGCCCAAAGGTTTGGTGGGCTTACTCATTGCCATTATTTTTCTGGCGGCATGGGGCTCCATAGCGGCTGCATTAAATGCATTGGCATCATCGAGCCTGATTGATATTCACAAACCGATGGTGTATGCACATGCCGAATTAAGCCCTCAGAAAGAATCTGCGTTGGCCCGTTACTACAGCCTAGGCTGGGGTGTGTTTTGTGTGGCGGTGGCATGTTTTGCGGGAGAGATCGGAAACAGCCTCATTGAAACGGTAAATATTTTGGGCTCGCTGTTTTACGGAACGCTGCTGGGAATTTTTATAACTGCATTCGCATCGAAACGAATTGGACCAGGTGCTGTATTGGGTGGCACCTTGGTTTCGCAAACTGCTGTTTTGGCCGTCTATCTCTTTAGCGATATTAGCTTTTTATGGTACAATGTTTTGGGATGTTTATTGGTGTGCATGGTGGCATTAATTCTCTCCTTTTTTAAGCAAAGCAATCACTGATTTTGCTCGTTTCGTTTAGCTTGTTTACCTTGCCGCCCTTACCTACCCTGCTATGCAACCACTCCGACATTTCGACAATCTCGATGCGCTGCGTTTTGTGGCGTTCTTCTCTGTTTTTTGCCTGCACATGGTTAGCTTTGGCCTCTACTATAACGGCGAAGCGTGGTACCGTTGGATCGAAGAATCTTTACTGCTCAATGGCGATTTAGGCGTAAATTTCTTCTTCACACTTAGCGGCTTCCTCATTACAAACTTGCTCCTTCAGGAGCGCGAGGATACGGGTAAAATATCGGTGGGTAATTTTTATGCACGACGTTTTTTACGCATTTGGCCTTTGTATTTTGTCTTGGTAGCGGTGGGTTTTATCGTAATTCCGAGCATATTATCATACGTACCACAGGCCAATCCCTTTAAGCCCGAGTTCTCGCTCATACCCTACGATAGACTGGGATATTACCTTAGTTTTTTGGTGAACTACGATTTAACCGTTAATCCGTATCCGAGCCCAATTTTGGCTGTGTTATGGTCTATTTCGGTGGAAGAACAATTTTATATTTTTTGGCCGCTGCTTATTGCATTAGTTCCCCGAAAATACCTAATCTATTCGCTCATTGGCGTATTAGCCGCTACGTTTTTATTTAGGTTTATGCAATGGACCGAAATTGCTTCATTGTTTAATACCTATCAGCTCGGAAATGTGGATGTGGCGCATCCGGCAGATATTGTTACCCGCTTTGAAACGTTACGGCTCAAGGCTACCGTAACAACCCGTTTCCACACGTTCAGCATTTTGTCGGATATTACGATGGGAGCTCTGTTGGCCTATGGCTTATTTTATTCGGAACGCTTACGATTGTACTTTAAAAATCTACCCACCAAATCTATCGTTCTACCGTATTTTCTGGCTATCATGCTGGTTATAATTCGCGACGAAACGTACAGTCTTAGGTTTTATTCCATCATTCCCTTTGTGCATGCCCTAGAACCCATGTTGTTTTCATTTGTTTTTGCCTTCATTATTGGGGAACAGCATTATTCCGACAATAGCTTCTTTAAGTTTGGGAAACTCAAATTAATGTCGGAATTCGGTAAATATTCCTACGGCATGTACATTTGGCATTTGGTGGTGATTTGGGTTGTTTTCTTCCTCTTTAAACTGTTTCATTTACAGCCCGAAGTAGATAATCCCTGGGTATTTTTAGCTCAAATAATCCTGTGTTTTTTAATTACGTTAGGAGTGGCCAAACTGAGCTACTGGCTTATTGAAGCGCCCTTTCTTAAACTTCGAAACCGTTTTCGTTCGGGGGCTACCGCCGATCATTTTATTAAGGAATAAGGATAGTTCAATTATCCGGCCAAGATAAAGTCGGTTTCAGGATTAAAACATCGCGCAACGAGCTCGTTTTCGATGATTTTCCAGGCATTACGATTGGATACCAACGAAACCAAATAATACCCCAATTTAGGACTAACTTCAGTCCAGGGAATAAAGGTTAATCCCTCTATTTTCCTCGGTTTTAAATCGCTGAATGCACTCATGGTTACTCCGCAATCCAATAGATACTTTATTTTTTGTTTGGCTTTTTTGCCTCCACCAACAATAAGTATGGGGCGCTGATGATTTCCCTGTTTAATGAGCCATTCGGCCAGATAATTCAGTCTTACTCTACTAAAGGCGTCCTCGCTATACGAGGCATGATGGCGACTTAAACGCTGCGCACTATCGAACCAGCGCAGTACCGGCACAGGAAGTTTAGCAAATGAATAGGGGTGTTCCTGAAGCACATGCAACCAAAGTTCGTAATCTTCAGGAAATTGGCCTTCACGATACACAGGAAAGCGATCAGTGATGCTTTTTCGAAACATCACACTGGGATGGGCAACGGGCGCTTCGATGAAGCGATATCGGAAAATGTGTTCGGTGCTTTGGATGCTGTTAATCTGATCCACATATTCGGCATAACCTCTTGCATCATCAATATTTCCTGCATATTCAACCATGCCCGACACCAGTTTTATATGGGGATGAGCATCTAAATAATCGGCCTGTAGTTTTAATCGGTTCGGCAACATGATATCGTCAGCATCCATTCGGGCAATATAATCGCATGAAGCCGCTTCAATGCCCGCATTAAGTGCATTAACAATGCCCTTGCGAGGCTCGTGAATTAGATTTATTTGATTGGAGTTATGAGCCAATAAACGCGCCACCTCCGACGGTGATGGATTATTATCCACCAATATCAATTCGCAAGGTTCGCTTTGTTCGAGCACCGAATCAACTGCACGTTGAAGCGTATAATCGGCATTAAAAAAAGGTAATACCACAGAAACGCGCATGCTGTTGAAATACATACCCACAAATAACGGATATTAAATCACCACGGTTGAATAATTTTCTAGATTTCCCAAAGAAGTTCAAAATTGAAATACTGGGCTACGGGCTACGCCATATATCCCTAACTTGCAGGCCTTAAAACAACAACACTGTGCGGGGTATTTTTTTTATATTCATCTTCATCTTAAG
>JBILCR010000367.1:0-2868 GCA_044353055.1 Flavobacteriales bacterium | reverse complement strand
CAATCGGTCAATATTTAATTGCCGTTGCCGTTCTATAACCCCAACACTATACTGAGCATCAATACTTTGAAGCATAAGCTTTAAGCCATAGGCAGGCTTAAAGTCGATCGTAACACCAACGAGAACTTGCATACCATTGGCCAATGGACGTCCGGTTTGCTTTTCAAAATCTAAAATTGCCTGGTATCCTTTGCCAAAGCCAGCCACACTCATCTCGGCTTTGATGCCTTCGCCCCGAGGCTTTTCAACCAGATTAAAATAAACTTGCTTCCTGTCGTGATATACCTTTAAGCTTGATGTTTCGGCAAGCACCAAAAATATTTTCCGACCAAACTGGTTTTCAATGCTGTTTTGGAGCATTTGAGCAAGAACAGATAGTTTTATGGCGCTCATGCGGTGATAGAAAGTTGATCGTAAAATGTAATCGTTTGCCGTAAGCGAATTTATAAATCCTTGTAGTACTTTTAAGCCATGAATGTAATCAGAAAATCGATTCGCTTGTTTCTCGTTATTATTGGATTTTTAGGAATTCCAATGCCTGCTTTTACGCAGAAAAAAGACCCAGCGGGTGTAGCCGCTGACAAGCGGCAAACGCTTTTTGTAATTACCAAAGCAACAATCCACCTCAGTGCATCCGAAACAATTAACGATGCCTGCATGTGGGTGCGCAACGGTAAAATCGAAAAAATCAGCGGAACCATTGAGATTCCACAGGGATGCGTATTGCTTGAAATGCCAAACAAGCATATTTACCCGGGATTTATAGAGCTTTCATCGTCTTACGGCCTGCCCGAAACTGAAAAAAAAGCAACTAGGCCGCAGGCAGATCGCCCCGATGCCGGTGCGCATCATTGGAACATGGCCGTGCATCCGGAATACCGCGCAGCCGATAATTTTAGAGTGGTTGCCGGCGAGGCAGAGCGTCTCCGTAAAATGGGGTTTGCGGCATGTGCCACAGTTCAAAAAGACGGTATTTTCAGGGGAACCGCGGCAGCAGTTTCGTTGGCACCGGTGCCCGAAACCCAAGCCATACTAAAATCAGATTGTTTTCAGGCCCTGTCGTTTTCAAAAGGCAGTTCGGTTCAGGAGTATCCTTCATCCTTGGCGGGAACTATTGCTTTGATACGGCAAACCTTTTACGACCTCAACGCTTACGAAAACGCGGCGCCGCCGAGGAGCTCCAATAATTCATTTGAAGCATTGCTCCAGAATAAAAAATTGCCATTTTTTATGGAGATCTCCAACTCACAAGATGCCTTAAGAGCCTTTGAGTTGTCAAAAGAATTTAACCTGAACATGATGCTCGATGGTTCGGGCGAAGAATATCAGGTTGCGCCATTTCTCGATCCTTCCAAAACATCGATTGTTGTTCCACTTAACTTTCCCGAAGCTTTTATAATTACAAGTGCTGCTGCTGCCGAAGAAATTCCGCTTTCAGCTCTTATGCACTGGGAAAACGCCGCCGCAAATGCCGCATTTCTTGCAAAAAAAGGATTTTCAATTGCCCTAACTGCCAAAGGAATTAACGACGAAACCACTTTTTTAACGGCACTTCGTCGAACAGCTGCTGCCGGACTTCCTGCCCGAAGCATTCTTGATGCACTCACTCGTATACCCGCAAAAATATTGGGTGTCGAAAACCGTTGCGGCCTCCTTAAGCCTGGCTTCGATGCCTCGTTTATCGTTTGTTCCGACACGCTGCTGCATCCCGACACTAAAATTCTCGAAAATTGGAGCCTAGGCAACCGCTTTGTGAGCGAAAAAATGCTGATTCCAGAAATTAGTGGCCTGTATACCGGCACCTGCCGAACCGATTCCATCTCCATAAAACTAAAATCTAAAAGCACCTCCATTGAAGCCGAATTGCGTTGGAACGGGGAGAAAACACCTGTAACGTGTTTACATCAGTCGCAACATATCATCCTTAAATTTCAAGACAACAAAGGGCAGCCCATGGTGCTTGAAGGAGCTCTTAAAACATCGGGAAACGATACGATTATAGAGGGAACCGTATTTGCACCGGGTAATACCTCGGGCGTTTGGAGTATCCGCCGTAATGGGCCATTGCCAAAAGACAGTTCATCCGCCGAAATATTTTCTGATATACATGCCGATTCATTGCTTGTTTTGTACCCATTTGGGGGCTTTGGCCGAAAAAAAATACCTCAGGCCGAAGAAGTATTGATAAAAAATGCAACGGTTTGGACCTGCGAAAAAGAGGGTGTTTTAAATGAAACGTGTGTGTGGATTCAAAACGGTAAAATTTCGGGTATTGGTACGGAAGAGGAATTGTCTAAACGGCTGAGTGCATTCTGCAAAATCATCGACGCTCGGGGCAAGCATATTAGCCCGGGAATTATCGATGAACATTCGCATATCGCATTAACGCGTGGAGTTAATGAAGGTACGCAGAACAATACGGCCGAAGTGCGCATGTCGGATGCACTGGATGCCACCGATATTGATATTTATCGACAACTTGCAGGCGGAGTAACGGCGGCTCAATTGCTGCACGGCTCATCCAATCCAATTGGCGGGCAGTCGGCCCTTATAAAATTCCGCTGGGGTAAGTCATTCCCTGATATTCGCATAAAGGAAGCGCCGGGCCACATAAAGTTTGCATTAGGCGAAAATGTGAAGCAATCCAATTGGGGCGAATTAAGGAATCCCCGCTTCCCGCAATCGCGCATGGGTGTTGAACAAGTGTTTTACGATGCGTTTTTACGCGCAAAAGAATACAAAGCACAAAAGGAGGGAGCCGCTAAAAAAAACAAAGGAAAAAATACCGGTGTGGCTGTTGACCTTGAACTTGAAGCACTTCAGGAGATTCTTGAAGGCAAAAGGCACATCACCTGCCACAGCTATGTG
>JBILCR010000043.1:0-9945 GCA_044353055.1 Flavobacteriales bacterium | reverse complement strand
CGGAACCACCATTTCTGATCCATCGGGTGCAGGTCTTGCCAATCCAATTCCTTTTACAGAAAGCAATTCTCAAATGACATTGCGCGTATGGTCGCCCGACGCAGGAATTCCGGTTCGTTTAAAAGTTGAAGACCACACCAATGCCGGTATTACTGTTGAAACCGAAGCTACTACTACGGTAGCCGCTGGCTGGGAAACTTTAACATTCAATTTCGCCAACCAAGCTGCAGGAACTGCGGCACTTAACCTAGCAAATGCTTACAATAAGGCTTCTGTGTTTTTCAATTTTGGAACAACTGGTGCCATTGCAGGCGAAAAAACCTATTACTTCGATGACCTTCAAATGGGTCAAGGCGGCGGGCCAAGCACATTCCCAGTGGTGTTTCGTGTTGACATGAGCAATGTAACCGCTACATATAATACACCAGAAGTAAACGGCACCTTCAACAATTGGTGTGGCGGATGTGCCCCTATGGCCGATCCTGATGGCGACGATATTTGGGAATTAACCATCGATCTTGCTCCCGGCACTTACGAATATAAATTTGCTTACGACAATTGGGCCGGACAAGAGAATTTGTCGCCAGGTGGTGCATGCGTTATTACTACCGGACAATTTACGAACCGCCTACTCAACGTGTCTGCTGCAGAAACATTGCCCCTCGTATGTTGGGAAAGTTGTTCATCATGCGATAATCCAAGCGGGCCATTCAACATCACTTTTAAAGTGGATATGAACGAGGTTACCGAAAATTTTAGTACACCTGAAGTGAACGGATCGTTCAACAATTGGTGCGGCGGATGCGCTCCAATGAGCGATGCCGATGGCGACAATATTTGGGAACTAACCATCCCATTAGCAGCCGATACGTTTGAGTATAAATTTGCATACGACACTTGGGCTGGACAAGAAACATTGACTCCAGGTTCTTTATGCACAAGCACCATCGACAACTTCACAAACCGCAGCATCATTGTAACAGGAGAAGCAACACTCGATCCGGTTTGTTGGGGAAGCTGCGATCCATGTATTGTAGGATTGGTTGAGAAAGAAGCCTCTGCCAACCTCATACTCGCACCTAACCCTGCAAATGATTTACTTCGAATCACTCTCGAACAAGCAGAAGAAACAACCATTCAAGCTGTTATTTTAAACGCACAAGGCCAGCAAATCGATCGCTTACAATTTAACGGTCAGACGACTTCATTTAATACCAATAATTTACCTGAAGGCCTTTACTACCTTCATATACTCGGTAAAGTATCCGGTGTTAAATCATTTGTGGTTTCGCACTAAGTACGTTGATGAGCAAATAAAAAAGCCTGCAAACGCGGGCTTTTTTATTTTAACAAAAGGCCATCATTCACTCTTAATATCTAATTGCGGACTGCAGAAAGACCATTAAAATAATTCCATACATTTTCACTCATGAAAAACCAAGGCGCATTTGTAACTCTTATTTCGGTGTTTTTTTTCTGGGGCTTTGTGGCCGCCAGTAACGACATTTTAATTCCGGTATTTAAAGAAAAACTCCATCTCGAGCAATGGCAAAGCCAGATGATTTCTTTTGCCTTTTATGTAGCCTACACTGTAGGTTCAGTAATTTATTTACTGGCATCAAAGGCGATGGGCGAAGATGTGTTGAATCGCATCGGATATAAAAACGGCATATCGCTAGGGCTCATTATTTCTGCCGTTGGAACCATGTTGTTTTATCCGGCTGCCGAACTTTCGTCGTTTGGTTTGATGATTTCTGGTTTGTTTATCGTAGGTCTCGGCTTTTCGCTGCAACAAACGGCGGCCAATCCATTGGTTATTGCCCTTGGCGATTCCACGAAAGGGGCGCAACGCCTAAGCATGGCGGGCGGTATAAACAATGTGGGCACCACCATCGGTCCGCTCATTGTGAGTTTTGCCATTTTTGGTTCGGTTGCGGGCTCCAAACTCGATTCGCTTGATGCCGTTAAAGTGCCTTACCTAATCCTGGGTGCTGCGTTTCTGCTTGTAGCCTTTTTGTTTCGCATTTCATCATTACCGAATAAAATCGAAACGGCAGCTGATGCTGTTGAATCAAAAGATGCGCGAAACGATACTAAATCGGCGCTCTCCTATCCGCAATTATGGATGGGGATGATTGCTATTTTTCTGTATGTAGGCGTTGAAGTTTCAACAGCTTCGAACCTGCCCGAATTTATGCGGGTGCATTTGGGAACAGCCACCGAAGACATTGCACCTTTTGTTTCGCTTTTTTGGGCCAGTTTAATGATTGGACGCTGGACCGGTGCCGTTGGAGCTATGGATCTTTCGCAAGGTCTAAAGGGTTTGTTTCGCTTTTTGATGCCATACCTTGCTTTTGGGGTCTTCTTGTTGGCCAATCGCATTGCAGGACACAATACCGACGATTTAATGCTTTATGGAGGTATTATTTTGGTGCTTATTTTGGCCGATTACCTCAGCAAGGGCAATCCTGCACGCCAGCTTCTGCTGTTTTCGATACTTGGAATTCTTGCCTTAATTGTAGGAATGTTCGCCGATGGCATGGTAAGCGTTTATGCATTCATCAGTGTGGGTTTGTTCTGCTCTACTTTATGGCCGTGCATTTTTACTCTAGCCATTGCCGGACTTGGCAAGCACACCAATTCGGGTTCGGGTTATTTGATAATGATGATTATGGGTGGCGGCTTTATCAGCCTTTTACAAGGATTTGTTGCCGATGAATCGTTGTTGGGCATTCAACATTCCTATTGGGTGGGCGTGCTTTGTTTTACCTATTTGGCGTTTTATGGATGGAAAACAGCGCAGCTTTTGCGGAGTCAAGGCATTAGTTACGATGCACCCAATGCCTCGGGGCATTAATAATCTAAGCTGTTTTATCCTACCGAATTATGTTGATCGAAAAACCCTCTAAACTCAAGCCATTAGGCAGCGATATAAACTGTTCGGCGGTAATCTGAAAAGGTTGCGATAAATTAAAATCCTGCGAAGCAACCGAATAATTGGTTTGTGCGCCGCCGTTCGAAAAAAAGCTTCCACTGAATTTACAGGTATTGCCGGGAGCCCGGTAAATGCGCAATCGAGATTCCCATGCGCCGGGTTCGTTCACCGAAAAAAGCAGTTCCTGCCCCAATAGTTTAAAACGAAACACAGCACTATCGGCCGCAGCAAAACCAAAGGCATGCACCTCAAGTGCTTCGCCGTCTTGCGCGAGTGTAGCAGCGGGCAATACATACGAGCCCAATACCGTTTCGCCGACACCGGCAACCCCGCTTTGACTTAAAAACGAATACACCAGTTGCGAGGGAAACTCTACAGGTTCTGGAACGAGATTTTGCCACTGCGTTCCGTTATAAAACCAATGACTTTGCGAATCGGTATCATAAACCAGTAAGCCAGCCGCCGGACTGACAATGGCAGCGCGTTGAATGCCGGTCATGCGGGGACATAAGAACCCCAACGAATCAGAAACAATATCCAATTTAGCGCTCGGGTGGGGCGTTGAGGTTCCCAAACCTGCATTTCCGATTTGAGCATAGAGCGCAGCTTGAACAAAAAACACAGCAAAAATCTGGAGTGCGACGCGCTTCATGGGTATAAAATTAAATTAACTTTGATGCAAGTTTACAACAGAATCGTTTTGCGCACGTTTACAATTACTATGAAAATTCGTTTTTTATTGCTGATTGCTTTTTCCCTGCTGCTTTTAAATTCATGCGGATTATTCAAAAAGAAATGCGATTGCCCTGATGTTCGAAAATCAAAACGTGTGGCATCAAAGGCTATCGAAAATTACTCAACAGCCATTAACGAGCAGGTTTAAAACCCTATAGAAAACATCAATTGCGCAAGGTTGTGGCTCATCTCGTCGAAAGGACGGAATGAAGCGATTCTTTGGATTTAATGAGGATTAAGAGAGGCCGTTTCTGTTGGAGTTTTTATCTTCTAAATGCTTAGGGTCGCTGCCCCCAAAATTTCTCTAAATTCGCAGCAATATTCGCTCTTGCTTTGCTGCCCCTTTCACAACTTCCATTTCATATCCGCGCCTATGTGGTTGGCTTCAACGACGAGGAAATTGGCTTGCGTTTGGTTGAAATGGGCTGCATTCCGGGCACCGAAATAATGTTGTTGCGCAAGGCGCCCCTTGGCGATCCCATCGCATTTTCGTGCCGCGGCTCTATCATCAGCATCCGCATGCAGGAAGCCCAACATGTAATGGTGGAGGAACGCAATGACTGAAGGCGAAAAATCGGAGCTGCACGTAGCACTGGTAGGCAATCCCAACAGTGGAAAATCTACCTTGTTCAACGCACTTACGGGCCTCCATCAAAAAACGGGTAATTTTCCGGGTGTAACGGTCGAAAAACGCAGCGGCACACTCCGCATTGGCGGTGTGCAGGGCAAGGCATCAAAAACCATCCACCTCATCGATTTACCGGGAACGTACAGCCTTTTTCCAAAATCGCCCGACGAGGCCGAAACCTATCGCGCTTTAACGCACAAAAACGAATCGCCCGATGTAGTTCTGGTAATTGCCGATGCCGCTAACCTTAGCCGATCGTTGGTTTTGTGCACACAGGTTATCGACTGCGGCTTTCCGGCCCTGCTATGCATCAATATGATTGATTTGCTCGAAGAATCGGGGCAATCGCTCAACTTGGAGCTGCTACAAAACAATTTGGGCATTCCGGTTTGTGCGCTTAACGCACGCAAAGGCAAGGGGCTGCAATCGCTTAAAAATCTGCTGCTCGAAACAACGCAAAAAGCACCAACGGATTGGCATGTGCCGCAATGGATATGCGATAGCGATCCGGAAATTCAGTCGTTTACCGACTGCTTGCATCGGGCCAATACACTACAAAAATCCGACACGATCGACTGGGCTCGCTTTCAAACCGAAGACACCACACAACGCTTGATCCGCATCGATGCCTTATTGCATGAGGCACAAACGCGATCCAAGCCCTTGAAGGCGCTGGAACAAACCAAACGCATCGACGCCGTTTTAACACATCCGCTCTGGGGCTTTCTAATTTTTCTCGGTGTGCTCATGCTGATGTTTCAGGCCATCTTTTCCTGGTCTGAGGTGCCCATGGATCTTATTGATCGTTCCTTTGCATCGGCTGCCGATTGGCTTGCCCTTCAGATGCCTCCGGGCAGTTTTACCTCCTTACTCACACAAGGTGTTTTACCCGGATTGGGCGGCATCATCATGTTTGTTCCGCAGATTGCGCTGCTCTTTGCCTTTATTGCCTTACTCGAGGATTCGGGCTATATGGCCCGTGTAAGTTTTATCAACGACCGTATTTTGCGGCGCTTTGGTATCAACGGAAAGTCCGTCATTCCTCTCATTTCGGGCGTTGCCTGCGCCGTTCCGGCCATACTTTCAGCACGCACGATACGCAATACCCGCGAACGGCTCATCACCATCTTTATTACGCCGCTTATGAGCTGCTCGGCGCGCATTCCGGTGTATACATTGCTTATTGCGGTTGCCGTTCCCGATAACGGAAACGGATTTTTCAATATGCGCGGATTGGTATTAATGGCGTTGTATCTCATTGGTTTGCTCGCAGCCCTATTGTCTGCTTTACTCATGAAGTACTGGGTAAAAACCACCGAACGCAGCATTTTTATTATGGAAATGCCGGTGTACCGTCTGCCTCAAACACGCGTGGTACTGCGCAGCATGTTCGACAAGGTGAAGGTATTTGTGCTCGACGCCGGAAAAATCATCGTAGCCATTTCCATTGTGTTGTGGGCCATGTCGTCATATGGGCCCGGTGATTCGTTTAAACAAATAGAGAAACGCTATAAGCAAAAGGTAGAATCGGGCAGTTTGGTGCAAGAGCAGGCCGCTAATATGGAAGCCGCCGATAAGTTGCGCGCCTCGTATGCCGGCATCCTCGGACGTGGCATTGAGCCCGTAATTGCACCTTTGGGTTTCGATTGGAAAATTGGTATCGCTCTCATTACATCGTTTGCTGCCCGCGAAGTTTTTGTTGGAACCATGGCTACCATTTATGGTGTAAGCGGTGCGGATGAAGAATCGGCAAGCCTTAAACAACGTATGCAAAACGATAGGATGCATGCATCGAAGGACAAAGTATTCAGTTTTGCAACATCTTTAGCTTTAATGGTGTTTTATGCTTTTGCGCTTCAATGCATGAGCACAATCGCTGTAGTAAAGCGCGAAACAGGTTCCTGGAAATGGCCGGTTTATCAATTCGTATGGTTCGGTTTTCTGGCGTGGATGGGGGCGTTTATAGTACAATTGCTTTTCAGTTAATGCCATATAAACCAACAATATTTTGAGCCGCAAGGACTATTTTCTACTCTTTACCCTTGCCCTGGTGCAATTTACCCACGTGATGGATTTTATGATCATCATGCCCATGGGTAACCAGCTTATGCAGATTTTTTCCATTGGTCCGGCAAAATTTGGGCAGATCGTTTCGTCGTATAACATTGCAGCCGGTGTGGTTGGATTTGCAGGTGCGTTTTTTGTGGACCGTTTAGACCGAAAGCGTCTGCTTTCTTGGGCCTATGCCGGTTTTTTGCTGGGAACACTAGCCTGTGCTTTTGCGCCCAGTTATGCGTTAATGCTGGCCTCCCGTATTTTGACCGGTGCTTTTGGGGGATTGTTAAGTTCGGTAATCTTTTCCATTATCTCCGACCATTTCGCGCTCGACCGCAGGGCTTCGGCTATGGGCATTGTAACCAGTGGCTTTGCGCTGGCATCGGTTTTTGGGGTTCCGTTCGGGAGTTATCTTGCCGGTACCTTCAGCTGGCACGCCCCGTTCTTATTCATTGCCGCTGTGGGTGTAGTTATTATACTTGGAATATTGATCAATATTCCCCCAATGCGCGGCCATTTGGATGAGGAGGCAGACAGGCCCAATCCGATTACCGTTATTAAAAACCTGGGCGCGAATAAAAACCAGCAGCGTGCTTTATTGCTGATGAGTTTATTGATGTTCTCACAATTCACCATCATTCCGTTCATTGCGCCTTACATGGAAACCAATGTAGGTTTTACACGCAACGAAGTTAACCTCATCTACTTATTTGGTGGCTTGTGCGCTGTATTTACTGCTCCGCTTACAGGTAAATTGGCCGACCGCATCGGGCGACAAAAAGTGTTTCGCATTTTTGGAATACTACTCATTGTTCCTGTGCTGCTTATCACTCATATGGGACCTTGGCCGGTTTGGCTGGCATTAATCGTTACCAGTGTATTGTTTATTACCATAAACGGACGTGTTGTTCCGGCCATGGCCATTATTTCGTCGACCACCGAACCTAAAACGCGCGGTAGTTTCATGAGTTTTAACAGTTCGGTGCAGCAAATCTCATCGGGCATTGCTGCCAGCATAGCCGGAGCATTGGTAACGCGCAACGAATTGGGGCAACTCGAACATTACAATTGGGTAGGATATATTGCGATTGTTGCGGGAGTTTTGGCCTTAATTGCGGCTGTACGGGTAAAGGCAGCCGATTGATTTGCTACATTTTGGACGGCAGATACACTAGTCGTTTCTGATGATATACTTGAAGCCTGAAGCGCTTATCTGTTTTTGGATGGGTAAGAATTAGCCATTTCACAGATGCTTGAAATAAATCAAGTTTTCATATTTGTGTCAATCAATTGAAACGCCCTATGAAAAATTTAATCTACACCAGCATCTTCGGAATCTCATTACTCGCACAAACGTCAATCGCGCAATACGGAATTAAAGGAACGTTTATAGACCTTACATCAAACGAGCTCTATAACGATGGCGCCATCAGCGATTTCTATAAACCCAATAACCTAAGTGTAAACTTAGCTTGCGGAACTATTGCAGATAATTTAGGGAACAGCATTTACAACCGAGGAATTTTTAACAGTACTGATGCCAACGGCTTTTTGCTGAGTTCTAAGGAGTACAATTTTTGGAGTGACGCAGGGCCCTACCAAAGCCAATTGAATAGCATAAGCGAGGTCAGTGCTGCGAAGATTACGTGTTCGGGAGCGGTAAAGTTAACGCCAACCGTTAGCGATGTACTTATACTACAAATCGATCAGCTAGGAAATGCACTTAAAGCTCGAAAGGTTGATTTCGGAGGCCTTGACGAAGCGCTATGTACACGTAAATCCCGCAATTCGGCTAATTTCTTTTACACCTGCGGAAAGAGTAAAAATACAGCAAGTGGTGCTACTCATTTCATACTCATGCGCCACAACTCTGATGGAACGACATTGAATTGGAGCAAAAGCTTTTCCTTGAACATACCCGGATGGCTTGTGCAGGCCGAGGCCACATCGGTATTAGACGAAACCAATACCGGCAATGTGATTGTAGTGGGTAATTATAAGAATGCCAACGGTAATGACGCCTCCAAACGTTCATTTATTGCCAAGCTTACCAATGCCGGTGTTGTAAAATGGATTCACACGTTTGCCCCAGGTCTTTATTCCGAACTTGATGTACAAAGCATCCGCCCGACCGAAAATTCGCAGGCGTTTGTGATTACCGGATCGGCAAAACAAAATGCAACCGGACGTATTTCTACGATTATTCTTCGCGTAAATACAAGCAGCGATCTAAAACCAAGCATTGAGTTTTTTAATTTCATTACCACGCCCGGATTTTTAACAAATCCTTTGGTTAAGCAGGAAGGAAATGATGTTGTAATGCAAAACGTTAATGGAATTATTAAATATCATGTAGCTGCAACCACTTATCTAGCAAATGGCGACAAGCAGGCCACACAAATTACTTGCGCAGCCGATGGCAAGGCAAATTTGGTAAAAACCCTTGTGAATAATACGAATTCAACTTTCTCCGCCATCGATGTAGTACAAAATCAGGTTTCAGGAAATGGAATTGCCTACTTTGGTTCTCAAAAAGCATTATTGGATCCTAATGTGGGTCTGCTTCAAAAAGGCATGTTGGTAAAATCAACACTTGGTTTACAAACCTCTTGTTCTGAACAAAACGAATTGCCCTCAAATACTACCATTGTCAGTTCATCCGCATCATTGGTGTTTGCCTTTGTTAATATAGGCCTTGCAGAAAATGTTAGCTACTCAAGCATTAATGGACAAATCTATTCGGGATGCTGGAATGCTTTCCCGATAAGCGGTGCGCGCTTCCATGATGGAAGTGAAGAAGATGTGGTATCTACTATTTTACCCGATCCGACACTCTATCCGAATCCTGTAGCTGGAACAAGCACAACCTTGGTAGTACATGCTGAAAGCAATGAAAAACTACAGGTAAATATCTTCGATATGCATGGACGACTCATGCTTGCTAAGTCAATAATAACGCAACAAGGCGAGAACCCAATCGAGCTCAATCTTGGTACGATGGAAGCGGGCATCTATACCATTGCCCTTCAAGGCAAAGAACAAGTAAACCGATTTATCAAATTTGTGAAGCAATAAAATTCGCGATATTCTAAGAAAGGGCGGGAAGCCGTGGGCAAAGAGCTGCCGATTTACTGAATCGAACGTTCTAAAATCCAGGCTTCTTCTCTTTTGCCGTAAAGGCCAAATGTGTGATTTCTTACTGAACCATTCGGGAAAAAGCGCTTTACGTCGGCTTCCATGTTCCGATTCGGAAACTCGGGACTGCTCAATCCGATGCACCAACGAATGGGCAATTTTTGTTCAGATTCGGGATGAAAAACCGGCGAAACAGGGCTCAAAAAGGTTAACGTGTAAGGCAGGCCATAGCCAATAGCATATTCATTAGCCTTTCCATGCGTTTTCAGAAAATTAGCAGCTTTCAAAACCTGGTGGCTGCGGGTTTGAAACATCAATCCAATCCAAAACACCGAAAGGGTTGGCGATATAATTGTTGCGCATCAAACTGCTGTTGACGCCCTTCAGGTAAGCCGAAATCAGTTTACCAATTCTAACCAGAATTGGGTATCGACGGCAGTAACCTCGATGCCACTTT
>JBILCR010000366.1:0-2882 GCA_044353055.1 Flavobacteriales bacterium | reverse complement strand
TTCACGTTCGTTAAATGTGGAAAGTATCCGGTAGCCATTCCGGGCGATACGGGCAAGCCTACGCGCGATATTCTTTATGTAAAAGGACTTTTGCCCAATGCTTCGGCGCTCCATATCTTGGTGAATCACTGGCCCAGCCGATCAGGAGGGACCGCAGAAACGGAACATAAGCGCATTGCTGCGGCTAAAACAGCCAAAAGGCTATGCGATTCCATACAGTTTAATGAAAAAAATGCCAACATACTTTTGATGGGAGATTTTAATGACTACCCCACCAATCAGTCGCTCAAAGAGGTGCTTAACGCTGCACTAGATACTGGAGCCGTTAATGCAGCACTTTATAACTTAATGGGGTGGCAACATGGCGAAGGTGTAGGCTCGCATACCTATAAAGGCGAGTGGGGATTTTTAGATCAAGTAATTGCATCGGGGGCCTTAGTTAAAGGTACCTCAGGAGCAAAGGTGTTTTTTAAGGATGCTCGAGTATTTAAAGCCGATTTTTTAATGGAGAAAAATGAGAAATACGGTGTTATGGAGCCCAAACGTACTTATGGGGGCAAGAAATATTTGGGTGGCTATAGCGATCATTTGCCTGTTTTTGTTGATGTTCGGTTACTTCCGACCACTAATAAATAAATCGTGTTTTTTTTTATTGCTTGCTGTATATTTGCCACGGGTAAGTCTTTTACGACCAGCTCCTGTTGAACTCCCCCAGGACCGGAAGGTAGCAAGGGTAAACGGTTGAGCGGTGCGATAAAAGTAACTTACCCAATTTTTTTTACTTTTTTTCTGTGCAAACTACCCTCATACGAAACCCACTGTTTTGGCTAGTTGCTGTTTTCAGTGTGTATTGCCTTGCACTTCCAGTTGATATCATGGAAGTGGATTCTGCCCAATATTTTTCAATGTCGGTTGAGATGCTCGAAAGTGGGAGTTTTCTGGAGATAACCGATCGCGGTAAGGAGTATTTAGACAAGCCCCCGTTTATTTTTTGGATATCGGGTTTGTTCTTTTATTTGTTTGGCGTTGGAGAGCTTGCCTTTAAGTTGCCTTCGCTCTTGTTTTCGGTTTTGGGCATATACGCTACTTACCGATTGGCAAAAAGATATTATTCAAAGGAAACAGCTATTCTGGCGGCGCTAATTTTGGCTACTACGCAAGGTTATTTTCACTTCAATAACGATGTGCGCACCGATACTTATCTTACCAACTCAGTAATTGCCTCGGTTTGGTTGATTGCAGAATTTCTTAATAATAGAAAATTACTTTTTTGTTTAGGAGGCTTTTTTTTCGCTGCATTAGCCATGCTGGCAAAAGGTCCTATGGGTTTGGTGGCCCCTATTGCTGCGTTTGCATGCCATATAGTATTTAAAAACGAGTGGAAAAAATTGTGGCGTTGGGAGTGGATAGTGGGCGTTATTTTTCTCTTGGTACTTCTTTCTCCAATGGTATATGGCTTGTATCATCAGTTTGACATGCAGCCTCTAAAATGGGTAAACGGCAAGCAAGGAGTTTCAGGAATACGCTTTTATTTTTGGGAACAAAGCTTTGGCCGTATCACGGGCGAAAATGTTTGGAAAAACGATACGGGGCCGTTCTTTTTTGTGCATAATATGGCTTGGTCTTTTATGCCATGGTCGGTTTTGATTTTCGGGGCCTTTTTTCATTTATTGCTTAATCTGAAATCGCCTCGTATTTTAATGGCCTCGCGTGTTGAATGGATCTCATGGGGCGGATTTTTCTTGCCTTTTGTAGCCCTTTCAATGTCGAAATATAAGCTGCCCCACTACATCTATGTAACCTTTCCCTTTGCTGCTGTTATTTGTGCCGACTATTTCTATAATGTGCTTTTAAAGAACAAAGTAGGAGTGAGGTGGGTATCAATTTTTCAAACTATAGTGCTTTTGCTCCTTTGTGTTGTGGCAATTTCATTGGTTTTTGTCTGTTTTTATCCCGAAGCTCCTGTTTTCGTCGCTGTAATTTTTACAGCATTAATAACACTTTTTTCATACACCGTATTTACATCCGAATCTCTTTTAGGTCAACGCTTTATAAGACTCTCTTTAATTACGGCTATAGGTATCAACATAATACTCGCATGTTATATTTATCCCTCGCTTTTACAATACCAAGCAGGAGCACCGGCTGCTAAATATGCATTGGAAAATACGCTTCCATTAGACAAACTTTTTGTATTTGAAATTAATGGCCGTTCTCTCGATGTTTATACCCAACATGTGCAAAAAGAAATATCCCTGCAGGGCATTAAGCAGCAGGTAATGACGGAAGCACCTATTTATGTTTTTACAAATAAAGAGGGCTTCGAAACATTGTCAGACTCTGGAATGAATGCCAAAATAATTTTTAAAACGCCATCGTATCCAGTTACCCTTCTTACAACCAATTTTTTAAATCCCAAAACACGCGAAAGTGTTTTAAATGAGGGTTTGATTGTGTGCGTAAGATAAATTATCTGCTACTTGGTCATCTCAATATTACAGGTAGTTGTATTTCCACTACCCACACGATAGGTGTAAGTAATATTGATAATATTTCCCAATATAAGCCCGTTTCCACTCACATAACGGCCAATTGCCTCGGCGTTTTGCTCGGGAATGATTAGAGTATTACCTGTTATAATCGCCCTTACAGGGGCATTTATGATACCGCCAAGATTTTCAATAAAGACATCGGTAAGATTATCGTTGGACGCTTTTACCTCTGATTCGTATTGCAAGGTGGGAGTTGATGAACACACCGATGTAGCCACATAACTACCCAAGAATTTTTCACGAGGCATAATGCACGACTCGTCATCTTTTCGCGCATCGGGATCGTAGTTTTCAGCTCTTGAATCTGTGCAGCCCGGCTTTTTTTCGCAG
>JBILCR010000365.1:0-2885 GCA_044353055.1 Flavobacteriales bacterium | reverse complement strand
AATGATGCCGCTTTTTTAAAATATCTGAAATGCCTGAAGTCGCTATCGAACCTTACATATTGCGAATACGGCACCCCAAAAACTATGTATTTGCCTTCAACCTCGGCTGGAGACTTAAAAAAATTACGGCTCAGGTTCAGAAAAGCCCCTGCACTTTCAATATTGTATTGGAAAAAGGTGAACGATTTAGCCAATCCGATCGTTTGGGTATTGAACGTTCGCGAAAATTTTCCTGCCGATATAAACTGGCTCTTAAAGCTGTTTTTAAGAAAAAGGTTGTTCGAGCTTTGTAATAATTTTTCAAAGTCGTTGCTCAAATTCACTGTTACATAGTTAATCTCGGCGGGGTTAAAGGTATATACCACTCTTTTGGCAGGTGCTGCAGAAAAGCCATAAATGGCGGTGAAAATAGATCGCTCGTAGTCGGGGCGCCGTTGGTAGTTAAAGTAACTGGCTACCTTGGTCTTTCTATTGTTTTTACCCAGGAAATAGGCCACTTTGGGAATCTTGGGTATGCTAACCGATACTTGTGGACCCAATAAGATGGTGTTGAATGGGATAAAGGTTTGAACACCCTCGGTATTATCTTCGCCTAAGTCTCCCAATATACGTTGCACCTCTAAACCTCCTGTTATTCGGAACTCAAACAATTCCAAGCCGCTCAGTAAATTTCTGTTTTGGTAAATTATATCTCCTGCAATACCAAAGTTTCCTGCGGTGTTGGTACCCTGTGTTTGGTAAGTTATGGAATGCCGTGGCCGCGGACTTAACTTTATATTCATATCGAGCTCGCCAAGTGAATCGGCGGCCGATGGCGAAAAGCTAACGTTGATGAATTTGAAAGCATTTAACTCTGCAATACGGCTATAAGTAAGGTCGGCATTGGTTTTACTGTATAAATCGCCGTGCTGGAGTAGGAGTGAGGGTTTTATGGCTTTAGGATGGAATTGTAAAAGCCCTTTAGTGCTAATAAACTGAAAACGATTAAAATATAAGGTGTCTCCGATCGACGATGTATCGTCGCGCATCGAATAATCGCTGGTAATGAAAATATTATTAATTCGGTAACGAATATGGCGCGATTCAACGGTACTATCCACAAATCCGATTAGTCGGCGCCTTGGATTTTCGATGTTTAACCGCAAGGCCACCGAATGCTCTTTACACGAAGTATCGGCCGTATAATTAACATAATTCTTAACGAAGCCAAAATAACCCTCATTTCGATACAGGGACTGAATTCGGTCACGCTCCGCATCGAGCAAGTCGCTGTTAAACCGCTCTCCTTTCTTTATTTTACTGAACGCCATGTTGCGCAAAAAAATATTCAGCAGCACCACGTCTCCAATACTGTAATCGATGCTCTTATAACGGTAAGCATCCCCCCCTTTAATCTGATAATATGAGGTTGCCTTCTTTGATTTTTGATCCCATTTAATACTGTCTTTTACCTCTGCATCAAAGTAGCCATGGTTTTTTAGATAAAGCTCAATCTGTTTTGCTGAGCGCTTTAATTCAAAGGTGTCAGCAATAACAGGTGCCTCACCAATATTCATAAACCAACGCGATATGCTAAAAGGATAATCTTTCCGAGGTTTTTTCCCCTCGGCAAGCCTTTTTGCGTTGAGTTCCTTTCGCTTATCTACCTTTCTAATATACCGTTCCTCAAATTTTTCGGCATCCGCCAAATTATAAACTTGCAAGTGAAAGCGATATATTCCTAGTATTTTTCGGTTGGGCTTCTGTTTGACCACACTCAGCAATGTGCTGTTGGGTATTTCGGTGGTATTGTCTAATATTTTGTTGTGTTCCAATAGGTACTGTCCTTCATTGAGATGCCGCACCGGACGGCACGCACTCCCCCATATCGAAAGAAGTAACAGAATCATAAAGCGGCTGCACCAACCTTTGGAGGTAAAAAACAAGCGATTCATGAATTCAATATAGCTACCTTTGGCTGTCAAAAATAAGGGCTTTTTATGCTCAGTAAAAACCTAATTAAAAGCATTCGCAAACTTCACCAAAAAAAATACCGTTTGCAGGAGGCAAAATTTATTGCCGAAGGTTCCAAAATTGTCAGTGAAGTGCTTCGTTGCGGGTATGCGGTGGATCATGTATTTGCCACCAAAGCCTGGATTGATGCATTCAAGCTAACAGGCAACATCACACATCACATTGAGCAAGCAGAGCCGGAAGAACTGCAGCAAATTAGCTGTTTACAAACGGTTCCAGATGTTTTATGCGTGTGTCCAATTCCGTCTCAAATCCAAACGCGTTCTAGCAGTGGCCTTTCGGTGTACCTAGACTCGGTGCGTGATCCAGGCAACTTGGGTACCATTTTACGTCTTGCCGACTGGTTTAATATTGATGCCGTTTACACCAGCCCCGACACTGTAGAATGGACCAATCCTAAATGCATACAGGCAACAATGGGTTCCTTCTTAAGAATTGTTCCTCAGGTTGTATCACTGGAAGATTTAGCAGGCTTAAAGGCTACCACACCTTTTTATGCGGCCGATTTGCAGGGCGAAAATTTATTTACTGCAGCGTTTGCTCCGAATGGAATTCTTATTGTAAGCAGCGAATCTCATGGCTTAAGCGAGAACCTGGAGCCATTAATTAACACGCGATTAACCATTCCGAAATATAGAAACTCAGATTCGGGCGCCGAAAGTTTGAATGTTGCATCTGCCTTAGCGATTTTTTTAGCAGAATTTAATAGACGGAAGTTTTAATTTCCATGCAATAAATCAAAACAGGCAATATCTTTGCAGCATGTTTCAATATGTGTTGCGCCCCATTTTATTTTTGTTTCCGCCCGAAACTGCTCATCACATAACTGCATTTCTTATTCGTTTGCTATTTGCAATTCCAGGGTTGAAGGG
>JBILCR010000364.1:0-2887 GCA_044353055.1 Flavobacteriales bacterium | reverse complement strand
CGCAGGCGGATCGTAGCTTGATGCTGTTGCGCCGGTTATAAGAGTCCAGCCACTGGTAGAAGAACCACTGGGCGCTGGGTTAACACCATTTTTAAAGTACCACTGTCGGCTAAACGAACTGCTGCCCGATGAAGCAGTTGAAAAGCTGATGCTCGAAGGATCGCCGCCTGTGCTGCAAAAGGTTTGATCTCCAGCAGCAATGATGCCGGGCGAAAAAGCAGAAGATGTATTTACCGTAATTTGCCTTACACCCGAAGCCCAAGTAAACACACCGCAATTAGGACTCCCTGCAGCATCTACCATCACTGCAAAACTCACTGAAGCCGATTGAACACCGGGATCGTATGCAGAAGCGGTTGCTCCGCTTATTGCGGTCCAGCCAATACTCGAAGTACCGCTGGGCGCAGGTTGAATTCCGGTGCGACTGTACCATTGATAGGCAAACGTACCCGAACCACCAGAGGGAGCAGATGCGAATGAAATTATGGATGGATCACCTGAACCTGAAAATGTTTGATTGGCGTTAGTTAACGTACCGCTGTTAATGGCCGCAAGAACAGTTACCGGTACTTCAACAGTGGTGGTACACCCGCTGGCAACCGCCGAAAGGGTATACGTTGTAGATGCTGCCGGACTTGCCGTAACGCTCGCTTGATTGCTTAAATTGAGCCCACTCGTGGGCGACCATGAATACGAACTTGCACCTGATGAAGCCGTTAATACAACACTACTACCGTTACAAATAGTTGCTGAATTTGGCGTAACTGTAACTGCTGGACCACCCGAGATGCATGATGCAGCATTATACACTGAACGAATCTTATTTCCGGGCTGGGTTCCAAATCCATTTGACAAATTAATACCCACACCGCCCACTAAATGACAATAGCTCATGATGGTTCCACCGTTAACCGGTGCTGGCCCTGAGGCACATCCCCCTTCGGTAGTATAACAATTGTCAAGGGCGCCGCCTGTCCATCCGCACCATTGTGTATGATTCGATCCCAAGTTGTGACCAGTTTCGTGTGTAATTACGCCTACAGTCCACGAATAAGTAGGCACGTTACTATAACTGTTGTATATATTACTGAATGCGTATTTATAATTCGAACCGCATAAGACATTTAAATACGCAATACCTCCAAGTCCGGAGGAACGTGTAGATAGCAAATGAGCCAAATGTCCGTTAAAGGTAGTGCGCGTGGTTCTAAATGTGCTTAACACGGCGCTAGCGGTGGTTTGACTGACGTAGGGATCGGTGGTGGTCCAAACAAAAATTTGTGCAAGTTGAACCTGGATACTTTCATTAGATAATAACAAGGCTACTTGATTAAAAATCCCGGTTACATAAGTATTAACATTGGCAACGCTGGAACTGCGTTTGGTATATAAATCAAAATCGCATTCGAAATAGAGCTTTACCGCCCTGCAATCGCCAGCAATAAGAGCAGGTGTTTCGGGCACGCCAGGCTGATCGGTTGTATTGCAATCGAAAGGCAAACGCTCCGACAACTCATTTGATTTGTATAAGATATAAAACGTAGATTGACCTTTTCCATATAGGCCTAAATCGAAATTACCGCTTTCGTTAGAAAACATACCCATTACTTCATTTTCAAAAATAGAAAGTGCCACAAGCGAGTTTGGGTCATCATTAAAAATACCCTGGTAATGCACCCCTTGAATGAGGCTTACCGATTTATCGTCTGAAGTCGATATTTTGTAATCGGCACTTAGAATTTCGGTACGTAAAAGCTTTAAGTCCCAAAAGCCCGTTTTGTTTGGATTGGGGATGCGAAGACTTAAAAACTCAGGATGATTTTCGAACAATGAACGGAGTTCGATTTTATTTAATTCAAGGATGGTACCTGTTTGAATAAAGCTACGCTCTGAATCACTAATCTTTGAAAAACTTTGATAAAACAGCGATGCGGATGAAACCGCCTTAGGTGTTTGGAACTGGCTCTCAATTCTTTGATGTATTTTATTTGCCGATACCAAAGAACATGCACCGAGCCATAAAATGACTGCGGTGCATGTTGTTCTGAATGTTAACATGTTCTGATTTGTTGGTTTTGATGAACCAAAACAAGAAATAATTAAACACGGAAACCAGTACGTAACGCCTAACTACCTTACAGGGGCCCAAAACCCCTTTATTTATTGATGCTTTACAAAACTTACATCAAAAACAAAACAAGTAAAAATCAAAAGCGTGCACTTCAAATTCCAAACACTACAAAATCTATATATAGCAAAGCTTTATTGTGTACTAAAGATATATTTTATACTTATTATGTATTTAAATATTCTTTTATTCAATGTTTCATTTAGACTCTATTGCAGAAATTTAGCAACACGGATTACGAAAAACGCGTTAAAATAGCTGCTGTATAATTTATATTAATTTGATTATGTGAATTTTAAAACAAATGATGCGACATTGTTATTTGTTTTCTTACTTAACCTATTCAAATCCCTATGTGCCCATCCCCGGCATTTCGATGCCTCGAAGGTTTCTAAACAGTTTTAAGGCATATAAATCGGTCATTCCTGAAACAAAATCCAAAATACACATGCAGCGATCGTATGCACTTGCGTCTTCAGAAAAACCGTATTGCTGAGGCATTAAGCTAAGTGTATTGCGTTGACGCATGGTTCTTTGACCGCTATCCATCAATGCTGCATCAATAAAATCTTCGAGCAATGCACCCATTATGCGATAGCCGGCCAACTCAATTTTTACTACCGTATTATGATTGTAGATCCATTCAACCGACACTTGCGCAATAGGCCTCATAGCAGTCTTTACCGCTGCATCGGATCCTAACAAATCGCCTTCAAAATCACCGTTTAAAAGTGCTTTTAAGTTACCAATGAACTGTTT
>JBILCR010000042.1:0-10022 GCA_044353055.1 Flavobacteriales bacterium | reverse complement strand
AGCAGAATGGGCCGATCAAAATGGTGCCGATATCATCAACTCTTCATTGGGATATACCGATACACGCTATTTTCCTGAACAGATGAACGGCAAAAAAACATTCATAACACGAGGCGCTAATATGGCTGCACGCAAGGGCATGTTGGTGGTAAATGCCGCCGGAAATGAGGGCAGCGGAACATGGAGGATTATTGGTGCTCCTGCCGATGCAGATTCTGTATTGGCAGTGGGCGGACTTGAGCCCTGTTGCAATTACCGTATCGACTTTAGTTCGTATGGTCCCACCGCCGATAAGCGTTTAAAACCCAATGTAAGCGCTCAAGGTAGAGTGTATTGTGCCTCTGATATTGGCAATGAAACAGCCGACGGCACCTCATTTGCCTCGCCGCTTGTTGCAGGCCTCGCCGCATGTTTATGGCAAAAAGAGCGAAGCTTGACCAATATGCAACTTTTTAAAAAAATTGAAGCTGCGGGTCATCTTTACCCGTATTACGATTATGCGCACGGTTACGGAATTCCTACCTACGATAAATTTGTGGAGCCGACCGAAGCATTGCAATACATCACGCTGGAGTCAGACGTTTCGCTCAACGAAATACGGATTGTGTGCAGCGATACAATAACTGCGGAGGAGGAAAAGCTCTTGTATTATGCCATTGTTAATCCTGCCGGATTACTTATGTCCTATTATGTGATTTCGGTAAACGAGCGCATACCATTAAGGCTTTTTCCTTCTCAATATCCGCTCGGTTCGCGTTTACGTTTAACTTATAAAGGCCAGTTTTTAGAAATACCACTCTGAGCATGAAAAATTTACGTGTATTTATATTGGCATTATTGTGTCATTGGCCCGTAGTGGGTATCTGGGCTCAGGAAGTATTGGTGAGCGAACCTATAGCCATTGATTCTTCGATAGCACGTTACGGCCCCAATCGCAGGCATTACGGCCATTTCTTTGTTAATTTCGGAAGCAGCATCGATGCTGGCGATGCGGGAGCACGGATTGTACAGCCTCGTTTCGATCAATTTAGCTTTGGCTATCGATATAAGCTGAAGTTGTTTCAGCATTTAGCGCTAGGTGCGGATATAGCCCTTACTAATTTTGATTACCGTCTGAAACAACAAGAAGGGAAAATTTTGCCTTCGTCCGATTTGCATGATAAGGAGCGGATGTTATTTTCGATGGTAAATGGGGGCGCATTTGTACGCATCAATGTGGGACGTCGTGGCAATCAGATGGGCAATTATCTTGACCTTGGCGCTTACGGTGGACTTACCTTTAGCCACACACACTTTACTAAAGATAAAATGCCCGACGGCACTACAGTAAGAATACGCCGCAATCGTTTGGATTATTACCAGTTATTTAATTACGGAGCCGCAGCGCGAATAGGGTATAAAAGAATTGCATTGTTTGGGCGGTATCGCTTTTCCGATATGTTTTATGCCAATAAAAATTATCCCGAATTGCCCCGGATTATAGCCGGTATTGAGTTCGTAATGTAGTAAGATGAAAATAGCCGTTAATACCCGCCTGCTGATCAACGGCAAAATGGAGGGAATTGCTTGGTATACCTACGAAACACTAAGCAGAATTACCCGACAACATCCCGAACATGAATTTTATTTTTTATTCGATCGACCTTTTTCGTCTGACTTTAAATTTTCTGATAATGTAAAATGCTTGTGGATGCCGCCCCCCACGAGGCATATTCGCTTGTTTTCGTTATGGTTCGAATGGGCGGTGCCGCTTATGCTTAAACGAATTAAGGCGGATGTATTTGTAAGTCCCGACGGACATCTTTCGCTTTCAACTCAGGTGCCCTCACTGGCCGTGATTCACGACTTAAATTTCCATCACCTGCCCGAAAGTTTGCCGCCATCGGTGCGTAATTACTATAATTATTGGTTTCCCAAATTTGCGCATAAAGCCTCGCGTATTGCTACCGTTTCGCAATACACAAAAGGCGATTTGGTTAGCAGTTACGGCATTAGCGCCGATAAAATAGATCTCACGTATAATGGGTTCAATAATCGTTATCGTCCGTTAGACCAACAAAAACAGGAAGAGGTGCGTTCGAGCCTAACTGATTCGATGCCTTATTTTTTATTCGTAGGTTTGATTATTCCCCGAAAAAATTTAGTTCGCCTTATGCAGGCCTACGATTGCTTTCGAAAAAATGGGGGCAAGGCTGTTAAGCTCGTTGTTGTGGGCGAATCAAAATGGTGGGACAGTGAGCATCAGCAAACGTTTGAAGCTATGGAATTCAAAGCCGATGTTGTGTTTACAGGGCGGCTCGATCCTCAGCGTTTATCGGAAATAATGGCATCGGCCTTGGCACTTGTTTATGTGCCCGTTTTTGAGGGATTTGGCATCCCCATTCTTGAAGCATTTGCTTCGGGTACACCCGTTATTACCTCAAATGTTACTTCAATGCCGGAGGTAGCAGGCGATGCCGCACATCTGGTAAATCCGTATGATGTGGATGATATTGCGTCCGGATTACAGTTAATGGCCAGTTCAGAAGCTGGTTCGGATACCTTCAGAAAAAAAGGTTTGGAGCGTGCATCTCATTTTTCTTGGGACCACACCGCAAATGCCTTGTGGACATCCATTATGCGGGTATAAAAAAACCGGCTCCGAGGAGCCGGTAAAACAATAAAATTAACCTAACCTTAACTTTTTATTGTTTTCTGCATCACTAAGGATGCGAAGGGATAAACCCTGCACAAGATTAAAAAGAATTTTTGGTGTACCCAAAATTAATTTTCTGTTATTGGATTTTTATTTTCGAAAATAAACAATCACAAATTGTTAAAATTTAAAGGAGTACGCTTCGTGAATTGTTTGTTTATTAGTGTCTTAATAGAAATAAATTACGGCTTAAATCGTATATTATTTCTATTAAACATCATTAATTCACAGCCACCATACGGCTTAACGCAGCCGAATAAACTGCATACAGAATAAGCGAAAATATAAATACACACCAAGGCAATAGAGCATGTTTTATAAATCGAACCTGAATCATTCGATTTTGGTTTATCAACGTTTCGGCATTTGCAAATGTGTAAAGAAGGTTACCTATTATCGCCGGGTAGGCGAGAACGTCAAGTACCAAGTCTTTCTCAAACTGTGTTTCCATAATATGCGACACTTTAAGCATCATACCGCAATATGCCACCATGAGTGTTAAGAGATTTACAATAAAAATGCGGCGCACATTGGGTTTTTGCACATTTTTAATATCGTAAATTGAAACAGCAATCGATACAAGAATTCCTATGCTCGCTGCTCTAAAAAGATAATCTCCACCAAAAATAAACTGGAGTTTGGCCATCCAGGCTAAGATTAATACGATGCTCGAGACACTAAATAAACCAAACGAAAATTTCATTTGTATAGAATTAGCTATTGGGTATTCATTGAATACTGCATAAGCACGAATACATGTTAACCAAAGCAGTAGCGGTTTTCGTTAATAAGTTTAATGGCTATGGCTTGTCGGGCCTCTTTGGTATTCATGGGCTGCACCTTTGTAAATCTGCGTAAGCCCATGAGCATCATTTTTTGTTCGTCGCCTTCGGTAAATGCATTGATGGCGTTTTTTCCGGCAATGTGAATTCGGTCGGCTGCGTCATTCATGTAAACGCGCATCATGTCTATTTGCAGCTGGGCCTCTGAACCCACTTGATGGTGCAACTTTTCGACCCGAAGCAATGCACTTTCAGCGGTATATACTTCAATAAGCATATCGGCAATATTCATGAGTATTTCCTGCTCTTTGGCAAGGCTCATCATCAGCTTCTGTACTGCCGATCCGGCCACCATTAACACCGCCTTTTTAAATCCTTTTAAATAGCGCTTTTCGGCATCGAATAATGCATCGCTTAATTCTCCAAAATCGGGAATTCCCATAAGTTCTTCAGCCACTGCCATAGCGGGCCCCATAAGATCGAGTTCGCCTTTCATAGCGCGCTTTAGCATCATATCCACCGTGAGCATACGGTTGATTTCGTTGGTGCCCTCAAAGATGCGGTTAATTCGCGCATCGCGATAGGCACGGTCCATGGGGGCTTCGGACGAGTAGCCCATTCCGCCCAAAATCTGCACGCCTTCGTCAACCACATAATCGAGCGATTCCGATGCGTGCACTTTCATAATGGCGCACTCAACGGCGAATTGCTCCACGCTTTTTAAACGCGCCTTACCGGGTTCCATGCCCCCAGCAATAAGTTCGGCGTAGGCATCGTCTATATTTTGCCCAATGCGGTAGGTTGCAGCTTCTGAAACATAGGTTCTTATGGCCATCTCAGCCAGCTTATGCCGAATGGCTCCATATTTCGAAATAGGCCTGCCAAATTGTTCGCGTTCATTGGCATACTTAACTGCTCTAGTAATACACTGCTTGCTGCCTCCTACTGCAGCTGCAGCTAGTTTAATACGCCCAATATTTAGAATATTAACTGCGATTTTAAAGCCATTTTGCCGCTCCGACAATAAATTTTCTGTTGGAACAAGGCAGTCGTTAAAGAAAATTTGTACCGTTGACGAGCCTTTTATACCCATCTTTTTTTCTTCTTCATTGATGGTTATTCCGGGATAGCTTCGTTCCACAATGAATGCACTGAGATTTTCGTCGTCGTCGATCTTAGCAAAAACAGTGAACACATCGGCAAAGCCTCCGTTTGTAATCCACATTTTTTGTCCATTGATGCGGTAGTGTTTTCCATCCTCAGTAAGTGTGGCCTTTGTTTTTCCACTGTTGGCATCCGATCCACTTCCCGGTTCGGTGAGGCAGTAGGCGGCTTTCCATTCGCCCGTGGCCAGCTTTGGGATATACTTCTTCTTTTGTTCCTCGTTTCCGTAGTATAAAATGGGGAGCGTTCCAATACCGGTATGTGCCGAAAGGGCTACGGCAAACGAAAAACCTGCGCCGGCTACTTCAGAAACCAGCATGGAGGTATTAAAGTCTTTTCCAAACCCACCGTATTCTTCAGGTACCGAAACGCCCATCAAGCCAAGAGCACCGGCCTTGTCGAGCAGCGAAGGCATAAGGCCTGACTCGAGTTTATCGATGCGGTCGAGATGGGGATACACTTCGGCTTCAAGGAAATCGTAGGTGGTATCTGCGATCATGCGCTGTTCTTCGCTCCAATTTTCGGGTATAAATACCGATTCTGCATCAGTTTCTTTGATAAGGAATTCGCCGCCTTTTGTAGTATGTTTTGATGTGTTTTCCATGGTAAATTCAGTTAAAATCGTTCAAATATTCCGGCGGCTCCCTGTCCCGTGCCCACGCACATGGTTACCATACCGTATTTTTGGTTTCTGCGTTTCATTTCGTTAAATAATTGTACGGTAAGCTTTGCTCCCGAGCATCCCAAGGGGTGACCTAAGGCAATGGCTCCTCCATTCACATTTACACGTTGAGCGTCCAATTCCAGCTTTCGCATCACTGCCAGCGATTGTGAGGCAAAGGCTTCGTTCAGTTCAATGAGTTCAATTTGATTCAGTTGCATTTCTGCTTTTTCTAAGGCTTTCGGGATGGCATAAAGCGGTCCCATACCCATAATGCGCGGTTCCAAGGCCGCTAGTCCGTATGACACTAATCTTCCCCAAGGCTGCAGGTTGAGTTCTTTTACCATGCGATCCGACATTACCAGCACAAAGGCTGCCCCGTCTGATGTTTGTGAAGAATTGCCCGCCGTTACCACACCATCGGAGGCAAAAACGGGTTTGAGTTTGGCGAGTTTCTCGATGTCGGAATCGGCGCGTGGCCCTTCGTCGGTATCGGCGGTATAGCGTTTTACTTTGCGTTTTTCCTTCTCATCGAGAAATACTTCTTCAATTTCGATTGGGGCAATATCGTCTTTGAATCGTCCTTCGTGAATAGCGGCCATCGCTTTCTGGTGCGATTCAAAGGCAAAACGGTCTTGGTCTTCACGACTCACTCCAAATTCACGGGCCACCGCTTCGGCAGTTAGCCCCATACCCCAATAGTAATCGGCATGTGTTTTTGCAATCTCTAAATTCGGGACGATCCGCCATCCGCCAAATGGTATAGGCGACATGGTTTCTACACCGCCCGCAATGATGCAATCGGCCTGTCCTGCCTGAATTTTTGCAGCGGCAATGGCGATGGTTTCAAGTCCCGATGCGCAGTAACGATTCACCGTCATGCCCGGTACTTTGTCGGTGCCCAGGCCGATGAGTGAGATCATGCGTCCGATATTCAAGCCTTGCTCGGCTTCGGGCGTGGCATTTCCAACAATTACGTCGTCAATGCGGTCTTTGTCTAGTTCGGGCACGGCTCTCATGAGGTGCTGGATAACCTGTGCCGCCAGATCGTCGGGGCGCATAAAACGAAACATTCCGCGTGGTGCTTTACCAACTGCAGAACGAAATCCGGTAATGATGTAGGGGGTGGGCATAAGCTTGTTATTTGGTACAAGGTATTACGTATAGCGTATTACGAATTGACTAGTCGGGTTTATTGCGGTTTGATGTATCTCGATTTTTCTGTAGGGATTGTTGCAGGTTTATGTTCATGCGCATAATCGCATCGATATGTTCAAGAACCTGATGTTTGTCTATCTCGGATATATAGTTTCTCCGGAACGAAAGCTCAATTTGAAATTGCAGTTCAGAAGCAGAGCCGTTGGAAACACCCAGAAAATGATAGAATTCTTTCTGTGAATTTCGTCCTGCACCTTCGGCAATATTTGACCCAACCGAAACTGCAGATCGGCGCATCTGATCAATTAATCCGAATTTATCTTGTGCAGGAAATTTATCCGTAACCTCATAAATGAAATCTGCAAGTTCGAGTGCTTTTTGCCATGTTCTAAGCTTTGTTGCGTCGTTCATATTCTCTGAAATAGTTTATTTATATTTTTTTCAAAACCATTAAACCCGTACTTCATACGTTTTACTCAGTACCCAATACGTAAAATGGTTAATTCCTTAACACTTTACCCGTTGTCAAAATGCTTTGTATCCGTTCTAACGTTTTCTTTTCTCCGCAAAGGCTCAAAAATGCTTCGCGTTCCAAATCGAGAAGGTATTGTTCCGATACTTCAGTTGGTGCGCTCAAATCGCCGCCGCAAAGCACATAGCCCAGTTTTTCGGAGATTTTTTTGTCGTGTTCCGATATATACTTCCCGCTAAACATGCTGTTGGCTCCGGCGTACACCATACCCAATCCGGTTTTGCCCAGAACTTTGATGTTGCGGCGTTGCACCGGCTTGGTGTAGCCCGAATCGGCCAGTGCAATGGCTTTCTGCTTGGCTTCGGCAATGCGATTGGCTGCGTTTACCACCACGCGATCGGTTCCCTCGCGCAAAATGCCCAAATCAAATGCTTCCTTGGCCGAGGTCGAAACTTTGGCCTGACCAATCGCCAAGAAACGCTCGCGCAATGTATTGAGCTGCAAATCGCCCTCACGGAAAGCATCCGAGGCACGTAATGCAAATTCTTTGGTTCCTCCGCCTGCTGGAATCAGTCCAACACCAAATTCTACCAATCCTATATAACTCTCAGCAGCAGCCAAAACAGCATCGGCATGCAGATTCATTTCACAGCCTCCGCCCAATGTAAGGCCTTGCGGCGCCGTTACCACCGGAATCGATGAATAACGAATTTTCATCACCGTATTTTGAAATGCACGAATCGAAAAATCGATTTCTTCCCACTCCTGCTCTACGGCCATCATAAACACCATGGCTAGATTTGCACCGGCCGAAAAGTTCGGACCGTCGGATGCGATAACCAAACCGCGGTAATCCTTCTCAGCCATATCGATGGCTTTCTGAACGCCCTGCAATACCTCGGTTCCAATCGAATTCATTTTGGTATGAAATTCCAAGTTCAATATGCCGTCGCCCAGATCGATTAAACTGGCCCCACTGTTTTTCCAGACCGTATTGTTGCCCCTGAGATAATCGAGCACCAAGCGTTTTTCGCTGCCCGGAATACGTTTGTATTGCTCGCTTTGCGGATCGTAATACAGAGGTGTACCTTGTTCGATGATGTAAAATGAGGTTTTGCCTGTTTCTGCCATTCGCTTTATCCAAGGCGCTATCTCAACACCCATTTGACTGAATAATGAAAGGCTCTCCTGAAAACCTACGGCATCCCAACTTTCGAATGGTCCCAATTCCCAACCAAAGCCGGCTTTCATGGCTTCGTCGATGCGGTAAATTTCGTCGGCAATTTCGGGAATGCGGTTCGCTACATAACTGAACAGCGAAACAAAACTGCGCCGGTAAAACTCGCCGGCTTTATCGCTGCCTTGCACCAGAATTTTATAGCGGTCTTTTACTTTATCAATGGTTTTGGTTTGTTCGAGCGTGGCATATTTTACTTTTTGCTGCGGACGGTATTCGAGCGTATGAAGGTCTAATGCCAAAATTTCGGATTTACCGTCGGGCTGTTTCACTTTTTTATAAAAACCTTGTCCGCTTTTATCGCCCAGCCAGCGGTTTTCGTTCATTTTGAGAATGTAGTCGGGCAAGGTAAAACTGGCGTGTGCTTCATCGTTCTTACAGTTTTCCTGTAGGCCTTTGGCAACGTTCACCAAGGTGTCGAGACCCACAACGTCGGTAGTGCGGAATGTAGCCGATTTGGGGCGACCCAATACCGGCCCGGTGAGTTTATCTACCTCCTCCACCGTAAGATTCATTTCTTTAACCGTATGGAAAAGCTGCAAAATTCCGAACACACCAATGCGGTTGGCAATGAAGGCCGGAGTGTCTTTGCACAAAACAGTGGTCTTACCTAGAAACCGATCGCCAAAGTGAATTAAGAAATCAATCACATCCTGCTGCGTTTCAGGACCGGGAATAATCTCCAGCAATTTTAGGTAGCGCGGTGGATTGAAGAAATGCGTCCCACAGAAATGACGGCGAAAATCGTCGCTTCGACCGGCACTGATTTGTGCAATGGGAATGCCTGAAGTATTGGTACTCACGAGGGTTCCCGGCTTGCGGAATTGCTCTACGCGTTCGAACAAGGCTTGCTTGATGTCGAGCCGTTCTACAACGGCCTCGAGAATCCAGTCGACCGAGCTGATTTCTTTGAGATGGTCGTCGAAATTTCCTGTTTTGATGCGTTGCGCCACACTTTGGTGGTACACCGGACTCGGGTTCGATTTAAGCGCCGTTGCCAAGGCCTCGTTCACCATGCGGTTGCGCACCTGAGGATGGCTGAGGTCGAGTCCTTTTGCCTGTTCCGCTGCGTTGACTTCTTTCGGAACGATATCGAGCAGCACTACTTCAAGGCCGATATTAGCGAAATGACAGGCAATGCGGGAGCCCATTACGCCCGAGCCGAGCACGGCAACTTTACGGATTGATCGGTTCATAGCGGTTGTATGGTTTTTTCGTTTTCGGTGATGGTATTAATTTGGCGCATTACGTCGAAAAATACGTTAAGTTGTTCGTTGGGTATGATGGAGCGCACCCGTTCGTTAAAATCGAGTACAGCTTGCTTAGCCGTGTCGCGTTTTATTCTACCGATTTCGGTAAGAAAAATTCGCACAGATCGTTTATCGGTTGAATCTGGACGCCGTTCGATGAGGCCTGTTTCTTCGAGGTTTTTAAGCATCCGCGTAATGCTTCGGCTTTCGAGCCCTATGAGCGGGGCAATTTTGGTAGATGGCGTACCGTGTTCGAGGTCGATGTTGAGCAGCACAAAGCCCACCGACATGCTGGTGCTGTAGGTAGCTGCAATGCCGTTGTACATGCGGTGTATGGCATGCCATGCGGTTTTGATGTTGAAACAAACGGTTTCTTCGGGTTTCACATAACAAACCTAAGAAATTTTAGTATGCAAGCATAACAAAATTTTTTAGGTTTGTTATGCCCCGGGCTGAAGCCCGGGGTTAAATGCTTCATGCCAGACAGTGGTGCATCCCGAAACGATAAGCATGTTCTTAGCATAAACTTCCCCTTCACCCCCTGGGCTTCAGCCCAGGGTAGTATGCCCCACCTCAGACAAAACGCCCCGGGCGAGGGTAGCA
>JBILCR010000363.1:0-2894 GCA_044353055.1 Flavobacteriales bacterium | reverse complement strand
GGGCTTTGAGGTGGAGGACTATCGATTTGAGGTTTACGACCGCTGGGGCAAGGTATTGTTTCAGACCCGTTCACTGGATACGGGTTGGCTGGGCGACGGCACGCCCGACGGAATTTACTTTTGGTCGATTCGTGGCGTCAATAAACTCGATGGCGAGAAGGTTAAAGAACAAGGGTGGGTGATGCTAAAAAAATAAGCAGGGAGTATTAACCCTTCATTTCGAAGCTAAAGCCCTTCGGTGGTGCCTCATATAGTTGCTCATTGTACAGTTTGAGCCCCAATCCGAGCCGTAAGCATAATGTACCTGATCCAGAATACTTGCAGAATGCGTATATGAGAACATATAACCAATGCCATTAATGATTACTTCGCATAGTTTGATGACAATGGCCTTACATGGAGCGAAAATCATAAAGTTAGTTTGGGCTCCAATTATGATCAAGTGATTAATGTTTATACCGACTTAGCCATTGTTTCAGGGCCATCGGGAGATACTGTTTTGGTTTCGTGGACAAAAAACCGCGATGTTGCCGTAATAGAAATATTGGGATGTACCGATCCGCTTTCATGTACGTTTAATCCCGAAGCAAATGTTAACGATAATGCTTGTGCATATCCTGGTAGCTCTTGTGACGACGGAAATCCATTAACTGATAATGATATCTACTCGGAAGAATGTTTTTGCTCGGGGATATTGGGAATCGTCAAGAACGAAAAGTCGGGACTAATTATTTTCCCCAATCCGGCTAATAATATGCTTATAATTGATTGGGAGGGGCATACCAATTTTGAGGTGGAGATTTTGGATTTACCCGGAAGAAAGATGGTTTCAGTCTCTGCAACTTTGCCTAATCAAATTTTAGCCATAAGCCATTTGACGAATGGGATATATTTCATTCGCCTTAACGACGGAAATTACGAGCGCTTTGAACGGATTACGGTTAATCACTGAATTAATTCCTACCATTAAGGGTGTACATTAATCAAGCAAAGCCCCCGCACAAGGTTAAATGAGTATTTTACCCCAAACCACGATTCCTAAACGCTGACTGTTTAGCATTGGTTTGGTTATTTATGCGCTTTTCTCTTGGCATGTTGTTTTTAATAATACAGCTATATACAAAGCACCGCCGATGCGTCGGATTGTATCGCGATAGAATAAACTACTATTAAAAATATTCAGAAACGATAAGATTCATTTCTGCAAAGTAAAATTTGGTGCTACTTATGTGGCGCCTGCTTTTGCTTTCCTATTTTATGTTCGATACTTATTTTATGCATTTATTTTTTAATAAGAACCAAGTTATTACTGAAGACCGTCCATACATTGAGTCAGATTGATAATGCAGGGCCTCGTTAAATAAGTTAATTTTTGATACATGTTTGGCTGTTGCCTCCCTTGGAAATGGAGTAAAATTGAAAAATTTGGGGTTGAATAATTTGGCTCTTTTACAATATATTCGCCATCGGTTTCATTGCGTTACCTTAACACTCTGAAACGTGAAATTAAACTTACGCTAACATGAATGTAGTTGCCGGAATTGATATCGGCGGTACCAATACCGCTTGTGGCCTCGTTACCGAAGATGGAGAGGTTTTGAGTAAGGAAATTCTACCTACCCGTTCGTTTAATGATGCCGAAAGTTTGGTGAAAGCCGTTTCGACCAGCATTCGTCAACAAATAAAAAACAATCCCGATTCGCTTTTACAAGGAATAGGCATTGGTGCGCCTAATGCCAATCCCTACACCGGAACTGTGGATTATGCGCCAAACCTAAGCTGGAAAGGCGTGGTTCCGCTAAAGAAAATGTTTGAGGAGGAATTAAATCTACCTACATTAATTACCAACGATGCTAAGGCTGCTGCATTGGGCGAGTTTCGTTTTGGCGCTGCACGTGGATTATCTGATTTCCTCGTGATTACACTCGGAACGGGTTTGGGGAGTGGTCTTTTTTCGAATGGACAGATTGTATACGGACACGATGGTTTTGCCGGTGAACTGGGCCATGTAATTGTTGAACGAAACGGCCGACTCTGCGGATGTGGACGCAAAGGCTGCCTCGAAACATATTGTTCAGCTACAGGTATTGTACGCACCTACAAAGAACTGAATCCTGAGGCTCCTGAAAACATCGACTCAAAAGAAATTACCCGTCGTGCAATCGAAGGCGAAATTGCAGCACGCGAGGCTTACAAAAACACAGGCGAAATGCTCGGATTTGCGCTCGCAAACTTCACGGCCATCACCTCGCCTTCAACAATTATTCTCTTTGGTGGACTTGTAAAAGCCGGAGAATTGCTCCTCAAACCGGTGCGTGAATCGTTTGAAGCGAATTTATTGCCCATTTATCGAGGCAAAATTTCCATAAAAATTTCAGAACTTCACGAAAGCGATGCAGCCTTATTAGGCGCCGGATCGCTGCTGTTTGAAAACTGATTTTTACGTGAAAAAACGTTTATTCTTCCTGTTCCTAATTTTTGGCAAGTCACTTTTTGCCCAGTTAAATCTTGTTCCTAAACCACAGCAGGCGATTGTTTCCGAAAAGCGAATTTCTCTTGCAAAGGCAAAAGTAATCCCTTCCGATGCCGTAGAACTGCGCTTCGAAACCGCCTTCCTTCAAATTCAATTGCAACAGCTTGCGGCAAGCCTCGCTCCAACAAACGATTTAATTAATGCACAGAATATTGAACGTATCGCCCTCGATTTGTTCATGTCGGATACGCTGTTGCCGCTAGGTTGGTACAGCATAAGAATGGCTAACAATGCCGTTTATATCTCCGCCACAGAAAAATCAGGCATTTTTTACGGCATCCAAAGCCTTTTGCAGTCCATTCAAGCCCCGCTTGGGGCACGGCTCATTGTGCCTGAATTTCAAGTTTCGGGAGACTTTCCT
>JBILCR010000362.1:0-2901 GCA_044353055.1 Flavobacteriales bacterium | reverse complement strand
GCTTTGCGCGTTCCTACTACGGCCACGGTACGTCGGGTGTTAAAATCGATCTCTCCTTTGTAAAATAGCACCAATGGGCTATCCTCGCAAGCATTTAGCCGTTTCGGGAAATGTGGATTGTGCATGTCAATGGCAGAAATGTTACGTTTTGTTGTTTGCTCCAGTTCTCGTTCAGCCCATAGCAGTGCATGTTTTAAATCGGAAGCAGTTAATTTTTGCTCTGCTTTTTTAAATCGGTTGCCTTCTTTAAAAAAGCTTTCGGCATTACCAAAACGTGCAATAATTTTTCGGGCCGTACGAACCCCGATTCCCGGTATTTGGGTTAGTGCAGCGGTGTATAAAAGCCGGTTATAGTGTTCCTCTGAATACATAGTTTTGTACATTGCAATTTAATTACAGCCAATAAACCTGCGCTCGATGTTTATAAAAATGACAAAAAAGACATTATCGGCACTTTTGGTGCTACTTTTTTCAATTTCTTCTGTTGCTCAAGTCGAGCGTTGCCGTATAACAGGTGTTATTACCTCTTCGGACGGGGAGACACTGCCTGGCGTTTCGGTGTATATCTCGGGTGCTGAAAAAAACGGAACGGCAAGTAATAATAATGGCAGCTATAGCCTCGAAACGGTTTCGGGAAAGCATCTTTTGATCTATCGACAAATAGGATTTAAGCAAGTAAACAAAGAAATTGATATTGCTCCCGGAATTAGTTTAAAATTGGATATAGTGCTTGAATCCGAATCAACGCAGCTCGAAACTTTTGTTACTACGGCAGGAAAGTTTGAGCAAAACATAGAACGGGTAACGGTGAGTTTAGAGGTACTTAAACCTCAGCTTATTGAAAACAAAAACACAACTACCATTGAAACAGCGATGCAACAAGTGCCTGGTGTGAGCATTGTGGATAGTGAGCCACAGATACGATCGGGAAGCGGATACAGCTTTGGTGCCGGCAGTCGGGTGATGATTTTGGTCGACGACTTACCCTTGCTTTCTGGTGATGCCGGAAGGCCTTCTTGGGGTTTTGTGCCAGTAGAAAACATTGAACAAATAGAGGTGATTAAAGGGGCGTCTTCAGTACTTTACGGTTCGGCGGCATTAAGTGGTGTTATTAATATCAGAACGGCCTATCCGCGCGAAAAGCCTCAAACAAAAATCAGTACCTTTTCAGGACTTTACAATAATCCTGAAAATAAAGAGGCCATTTATTGGGGCGACAATAATCCTACGTATTCAGGCCTTAACTTTTTTCACTCGCGGCAAATTGGAAATCTCGACCTAGTAATTGGAGGTAACTTCTTTAACGACAATGGCTACAAAGGACCATCACCTGTTGATGTTACCGATACCACATTTAATCCCTATGCCGAACAAAGGGGAGAGTTTGAAAATAGGGCCCGCATGAATATGAATTTACGTTACCGCAGCAAGAAAATAGAAGGACTAAGTTTCGGCGTTAACTTAAATGGCATGTATTCGCGTTCGGCCGGAACACTACTCTGGTATAATGCTAAGGAAGGTATGTATAGATCGTACCCAGGGTCGAACACGCTTACCCTGCAGGATGTTTATAATATTGATCCGTTTGTCAATTATTTGGGCAAAAAAGGATTTCGCCACAGTCTTCGCAACCGATATTTTCATTTAAATAACAATAACGACAATAATCAAAGTAACAAGAGCGACCTTATATACAATGAGTATCAGCTTCAAAAGCAAATTGATAAAGGGGTTTTAAGTGGATTAATGTTAACGGCAGGAGCACTCCATTCATTCACGTTTGGCGTTTCGGATTTATATAAAGGCAATTTGACAGACACAACAGGCTTACAAGCAAAATCAGAAAACAGAAATATTGCAGCTTATCTGCAATTGGAGCGAACCTTCTGGGACCGATTAACCCTTAATGCGGGTGCTCGTTATGAGCGCTTCTCGATAAGCAGTCCACGCTTTTCAAATGCCGATTCGGTTCAAAAAACGCAGGAGGGGAAGCCTGTTTTTAGAGCAGGGATGAATTTAAAAGTGCACAAAGCGAGCTTCCTTCGAGCTTCCTTCGGACAGGGATATAGGTTTCCGACGATTGCCGAAAAGTACATTCGTACCCTCGTAGGGCCGATTCAAATATACCCTAATGAAAATTTAAAATCCGAATCTTCGTGGAGTGCAGAGGTGGGCATAAAACAAGGCTTCAAAATTTCGGGCTTTAAAGGGTATTTGGATGTGGTTTATTTTGAACAACATTTCGAAGATAATATTGAATTTAATTTTGGGCAGTTTGGAACGTTTGCCGATAATTTCTTTGGTCTAGGCTTTTCATCCTTAAACATTGGTCGTGCAAAAGTTTCGGGGTGGGATATTTCGCTTGCAGGCCAAGGTGAAATCGGTAAAAATCAATTCTCGTTATTAGCTGGATATACCTATACCTTACCCGTTTCGAAAGAGCCCAACAGACCTTACCCTGTGATTTATGCCGGCGACTCGCTTACTTATGCTACATCCTCCTCTGACTCGAGCAATTATATTCTAAAGTACCGGTTCCAAGAACTTTTTAAAGCCGATGTAGAATGGACAAGAGGGAGATGGACTTTGGGTTTTAGCGCGCGTTACAATAGTAACATGCAAAATGTGGATAAGATTTTTGAAGATCTCGATCTTTTTCTTCCGCTTTTGGGCCTGCCCGCCCCGGGTTTGAAGGCTTATCGGGAAGAAAATCGAACCGGAACCTGGGTGTTTGATACACGCCTTATTTACAAGGCGAATGATAAGGTAAGCCTAGGTTTTGTAGTAAATAATTTACTTAACAAAGAATATGCATTACGCCCCATGGCGGTAGAGCAACCTAGAACAACAGCATTACAGCTTACGGTGAGTTTTTAGGGTTAAAAATCATTTTGCGCCGCA
>JBILCR010000361.1:0-2923 GCA_044353055.1 Flavobacteriales bacterium | reverse complement strand
GTATTTAAGCCCCAGGCCCACAGCGATCCATCACTTTTAATGGCCAAAACGTGAAACGATCCGGCTGCAAAATCGCTCCAATCGGCATCAAAGCCAATTTGAGTGGGTATAACCTGGGTAACCGTGTTGCCTATTCCTAATTGTCCATTTAAATTGCTGCCCCATGCCCAAAGCGTTTGATCTGATTTTAAGGCCACACAATACTCCGTACCACAATCTACCTTTAGCCAAGATTCTTGTGCACATGCAGCATTAAGGCTTAATGCAAACACCGCTAATTTTAAAAACTTCATTTTATAATGTTTTAATTTAGAAATCAGAGGTCCAAATGAACCTACAAAAATTTATATCTGGTATAGGCCATGGAACGATCATTATGTACACTTAAGATCATCCAAAGGGAATAACATAATTATCGTTATTGTTGCACATACGGAATTACTCCGCGTAAACCCATATCAACAATTTGCTCACCCTTAGTGGGTTCAAATTTATTGTTGCCGTTACCATCTACCCACTCAAAGCTTTTGTTGGTAGAAAGCGAAACACGCACTATGATATCTTTAGTTTCATTGCCGGTAATTTTAAGTTTACCTCCATTAAAAGCACCTGTAACAACACAAGAACCCGCTGGTATGGGAGACGTAGCACTTAAGGGATTAACCACCGTAGTAGCGCCCTCTGGCGCCGAACCGGTATCATAATATGAGAATGGATAATTGCCAAGTGCGGCAATATTGCCGCTGGTTTCGAAGCCCCAATATCCTTGTTTTTTATTGGCATTTACCGTAATGTTTTGATTCTTTATAACATAATTAGTAATGTACGTATTGTAGCCTACAAAACTGGCTACCGTTGCAGTAAAGTCCTGAACGATAGATACATTGCCAATACCAGGTACATTATATACCGAATCGAGGTGAAATTTGATGTCGTAATTTTGATAGGCGAGCGATACACGCAGGTATTCATATTCGCCAGCAGCTACATCTTTAAGCGGAATTGAGTAGAACTCTTCGTTGTTGCCCACCGCATTGGCTTTTGAAAAATCGATGGCCGTTTCGCCACCTGCTGTGGTTTCATCGGCATGAAATACGATGGCTCCGCTTCCAAGAGCCGTAAAGGCACTGGGCGCTAATTCGAGGTAATGCGCGCTCATAGCGTTCATCTTAGGATTTTGACCGGCATGACCAGCAGGCAAGCCGGCGGGTATGCCCAAATTATTTAAACGCGCCTGTGTGGAGTCGAATTCGAACACAAAAACCAAACGCGGCTCGGGATAGGTACACGAACCATCGTCTTTTTTTGCATCAGCATTATAATTGGTAGCGGCAGGATCGGTGCAGCCTTCTTTTTTGCAAGAGACCACCATTGATGCAATAAAAAAGACAAAAATTAGAGTATGTATTTGTTTCATTAGTATTGAAATAAAGGAGTTTAAACGTTTTTCGTTTCTAATAAAAACAAAGCTAGTAATTATCACAACATATAATCAGAATTGCAGACTTTATGGCAAAAAATCCAATACCGCACTTATTAATTTTCTAAACAGTAGAAGTTAAAACAGCTCCAGGATTGGGGCTTTAAACATGGCCCATAAAAATTCGATGAAAGGCAGCACATAAAGGCAAACAATCTAGCTAAACAAGACGAGCGCCTTTTAAGGTTTAAAACAATCCTTGCCTATTGAAATTAACTCAGGAAGAGAAAATCAGTATAGTAAACCGTAAATTCACCTAATCTCGGTGCACTAAAACACCAACTATTTCAAGACTATCTGCGAGTCATCCAACGTTTTCTGTTGTTCCAAAGCCAAATCCCCCCCAGCAGAGGAATCATAATCCAGAAAAAGTACGACTTACTAATGCCTTCGCTCGTTATAAAGGTAAAGACACGTTCGAAGCGGATGCCTGGAAAACCTCGATTGGTAGCTCTTGAAAGCCAAATAAACACGGCCTTACCCACTACATGATCGTGTGGCACAAAGCCCCAAAAACGCGAGTCGAGCGAGTTATGACGGTTGTCGCCCATAAGGAAATAATAATCCTGCTTAAAGGTGTAGCTGGTGGCTGGCTTGCCGTTAATCATAATATTGTCGCCCGTTACCAAAAGTGTATTGTCTTCATAATCGCGTATAATGCGCTCATACATTCGAATATTTTGAGCATTAAGTGCAACGGTAATTCCTTTTTTAGGGACTGTTAATGGACCAAAGTTATCGCGGTTCCACTTTAATGCCGGAATATGTGGGAAGGTGCGGTAATCGTATTCATTGGCTGGCTGTATGAGCGGCGTAACGGCAGAAACCGAATTAACCGCTTTTAATTTTTCGAGATTAAAACGATTTAACATGGCAATGGGATAAGCCGATTGCCCACCATAAAAATCGGTAATGTCAAATTTGTCGAGTGTTTTTTGCGACAGTGGAGCCGAAAGCGCCAACTGATATGATAATTGGAGCAATTCAGGATTTTGGGCAGGTTTGCCGTTAATATAAAGCTGGCTCATCTTAATCTCGAGTTTATCGCCCGGAATACCCACGCAACGCTTCACATAATTATCGCATTTGTCAATGGGCCGTACCGTTAAATCGTAGCGGCTTTGGATAGCCTTTCGGGCCATGCTCATCAACATATCGCGGTCTTTCTCAGGATCTTTATTGAGTGCTGCAGCTATGGTATGCATAGTGTCGATCACAATGCCGTAATAACTCTCGCTCTGGCGCTGCACAATTACGGTATCGCCTTCAGGAAAATTGAATACCACTACATCGTTGTTCTTTATTTCGCTTAAAGCCGGAAAACGGAAATATGGCAACTGCAACCAGTCGGTATACGAAGGCACCGATTCGGTAAACGGTAAGGTATGATGGGTAAACGGCAGTGTAAGAGGGGTTTGCGGCACCTTTGAACCGTAACTTACC
>JBILCR010000041.1:0-10129 GCA_044353055.1 Flavobacteriales bacterium | reverse complement strand
GTTGAGGTGCTTTGTGATGCATTAGGCCCAAAATTCCAATTAAAGTTGGCAGTGGAACCAAAGCTGCCTTCTGCCTGAAAATCGAAGCTATGGCCATTAAAACACTGCGCTTCGGGAGTTGCGAAATATGCTGAAAGCGGTTCATTAACCGTAATGCTTACAGTATCGCGATTGATACAAGTGCCGTCGTTAACAGATACGATGTAATTCTGCACAAAAACGCTCGAACTCGGATTAAAAATATTCGCGTTAGCTTGTGCCTCATAAATAGTGCTCAGGAAATTGGCCGGAGACCATTCATAGCTATTTCCGGCAATCTCAGGCGATCCAATTTGTGCTACACCGCCCGAACAAATCGTTTGATCGGTACCAGCATTAGCCACCGGCAAAGGCAAAACCGATATATTTTGATATGCGGTATCGGAAATGCAGCCGTTTATCGAAACGTTTAATTTAATCGTTTTAGTTCCGTCGCTGCTCCACGAAATTTCATGCGGTCCCGAATTGTTGATGGCATTGGAAACATTTGCACCATCAAGATTCCAGAAATAAATAGTATTTGATGGATAACTGCCCGAGGCTTCAAGGTCTGTTGGTGAATTTCGACAAACAGAGCTGTTTAAACTAATAGCTGCTTGAGGAACAGGATACACCGTTACCGTTTGCTGACTTGGAAGCGAAACACATCCATTTTCAGTAACCCCTAAAGAAACACTATAATTTCCAGGCGCATTCCAAACTACATAATGGGGGCCAGGACCGCTGAGGTTTGGTGTCGTTGAGCCGTTTACAGTCCACACGAACACACTGCTCGTTACATTTGCATTTCCTGTGTAAGTGAGCGTGTCGGCAATGCCCGCACAAGAAGGACTTTCGGTGGCAAAGGTTGAGGTAGGTGTAGGAAAAACGTTAATGTTTTGGGTAAACGGCAAGGAACTGCAGCCAAATTCCGATACAATTAAACTCACGGTTTTAACACCGGGTGTGTTCCAACTTATGGAAAATGGATCGGATCCCGGTCCTGCAATGGAAGGCGACCCTCCACTGAAACTCCAGTTGTACCCCGCAGCAGGTGTTCCAGAGCCCTGGTATTCAATAGCAGCAGGTGTATTGGGACATACACTATCTTGCAGGTTGAAATTGGCTGTAGGAGTTTCGAATACCTCGATGCTTTGCGTAGTAACACTTGATGAGCATGCTTCAGCAACCACCAGCAAGCTGATGTTTTGAATACCGCTGCTATTAAAATTAACCGTTACCGCCGATGTTCCATTGCCCGATGGGTTTGCCGTTGATGGAAAGCTCCATTGAAATTGGGGAGCATTTCCGCTAATACCGATATGTTGCAAGTTCGAATTGATTCCGGCACACACGCCTGTGGGATTAATGCTGAATTGTGAGGAAGGAATAGGATTCACCTCTATTTGTTTAAGGCTATCGTTTGATATGCAGCCCTGAGCACTTTCAATTTGAAGCGAAACAGGAAATGTGCCCGCCTGATCCCAAGTTACCGTTAAAGGCCCGGGGCCGTTAATATTTCCATTTACAAGTGTTGCACTTCCGAGATTCCACGTATATAGAGTGCCTGCAGAAGCGGCTAAATTGTAACTAAGGTTTATGTTTGAACCCAAACACAGAGAATCTGGAGATAACAATGCTGCTGGAGGCCTCGGATTTACCGTAATGTTTTGAAAACTGGTATCTGATATGCACCCATTTGTACCGGTAACAAAAAGGCTTATTTGCGGTGCGCCCGGGGTATTCCACACAGCCGAAGGTGTAGATGTATTTGCAGGTGGAACAGCTGTGCCTCCAGCGAAATTCCATGCGTAAGCTGCCACATCTGTTGTTAATCCCTGATAGGAGAAACTGAGGGCACTTTCGGCACAAACTGATGAAGAAGCCGGACTGAACGCCGACAATGGACGCGGTTTGATGTTGATGTTTTGCGTACTTACACTTGAGGTGCATGAGCCCACAACAACATATAGGCTCACAGTTTTATTTCCCGCAGTATTCCATACTGCATTTACTGAACCCGTATTTGCACCTGATAGAACCGTGGCTCCATCGAAATTCCATACATACGTGGCACCTGTTATAGGCGTTGTAACCGAAAAAGAAACAGGTGTTTCGGCACAGGCCGAGGCAGGGAGGGTAAATGCCGAACTTGGGTTACCTACCACTTCAACCGTAAGCATGGTATCATTAGGTAAGCAACCGCCGCCACTAAGGTTGAGGGTAACATTTTTTATTCCCGTAGTGTTCCAACTTACATTTTGGTCGTTAAGGTTATTGGCGCTGGCAGGGCTGGCACCCGTTCCAAAATTCCATGCTATCACTGTAGCGGGATTTCCGGTGCTCACTGGTGTTGTGCCATCATAGCTCATTAGCGATGTTTCGCTTAGGCAAATTGGTGTTTCAACGCTGAAGTTAACGTCGTAAGGTCGCTTTTGAAACGTGAGCGTATCTATTAAAATGTATGGTGCACCGCAAGGCAGGTTTGATGGGTACGTAACGGTGCAAATGTATCTGCGAACGGCTTGTGCAGTCAGTTGAAAATCGAGCAGCGCTGAACCGGTGGGAGTAACCGTGGGATTAAAAGAGGTATTTACCGAACCCAAATTGGGACCCTGAAAGCCTTGCCAGGTAATGGTGGGAGCTGAATATGTTGCCGCAGGTGTACCCGTGTAAGGCAGTTCGGAGTAGGTGTACTGATAGGATGTATTGTTAACCGCAATATCGGCACCCGCAAAGCTAGATTCAGAAGGGCAATTGGTGTCGCAAGAGGGCGCCACGCCCGAAAAACTATCGCCTTGCCACATACCGGTGCATTGTGGCTTATTTTGAATATGAATTTGTATGTTATTGCTGGTTTCGAATAATCGAATGTAAAAGGTAGCGGTACCCGTACACGTAGAGAAAAATGGAACGTTGGTATAATATACAGTGAGTACACGGTTAGGTGCAGTGCCCGTTGTTTGATAACGGATGGCGTTGGTTACTCCGTTGGGGTTCCAGTCTTGGTAGCATCCTAAAATAGCATTATCCGGAAAATTTGCTCCAGGTGTGCAATGGTCATTTGCCATCGCATTCGCATCAAATGAAAATAAACTGGTGGGCAAGTTGGAACCCATGCTAATAAAACCATTGGGAGAAATTCTGAACGTAGTGTAGGGTACACCTAAAAATTCGAAGGTGAAACCAATATTAAGTGTTCCGCTGGGTTGGTCGTCGGTTAAAGCTACTGCAGTTCCTGCGGGTACACCAGGAACAAAAGGTATATTTGATATTGAATACCCCATTACCGTTGGCGTGAAGGCTCCTACTGAACCATTGATGGTAGCTGCACTGGGAGGATTGGGATTATGAATGCCTAAAATGGTAGGCTGACAAACGAATTGGTCTTGAGGTAAAAGAGTATTAACGGATACCGTTTGTGCTTTCCCCCAATTATTAAGCGTTAAAAAAGCACTTATCGCGAAAATAAGCAGTAAATAATATCGGTTGGTTTTCCGCGGTTTCATGCTAATTTCTTAAAAACGCGTAAAAATAATAATAATTAATTTTAAAGCAATTTATAACAATCAGTTAATATAAATACTAAACCATGTAGGCTTAATTGTTATTTGAGTAATACCACTTTTTCGTAATACCTATATTCCTTAAGCTCGTAATCCAAAATATCAAGAATCATAGTAAAAACACCGTCAGGCGCAATGTTTCGACCGTTTAAAATGCGCCCATCCCACCGCTCATTAAGATCGGTACTTTCAAAAGCTAAATGTCCCCAGCGGTCATATATTCGCATTCGATATTGTTTAGCTCCCTGTACAATAGCTCCGTAAGTGTCGTTTATTCCATCACCATTGGGCGTAAAAGCATTAGGGATAAATACTGCAAAATAGGGTTCGATGGTAATTTTAAGCACAGATGAATCTATGCACCCAAATTCGTTTTCGGCAAGTAAAGTGGCATTGAAAGTTCCCGGTCGCAAGTAGCTGTATGGGCCAGAAGGATTTTCGAGAAGGGAGCCATCTCCAGGATACAACCAGGTATTGGTAAAATTCTCAGATAAATCAGTAAATACAATTTCTGGGGTTAGGAAACTCTGATATGTGGTATCGGCTTCTAAAAGTGCCGTTGGACTGGGATTAACTCTTATTAGCTGAGGAAGTTCCACTTTTTGAGTATCTACACATCCAATAGCATTGAACACGGTCAATGCCACATCATAAACCCCAGGCTCTGGATACAAATGTCGTGGATCTTCGAGCGCAGATGTTGTGCTGTCTCCAAATTCCCAATAAAATTCAGCACCCGGAGAAAATTCAGAAGTATTATCAAAAAAGACGCGTGCAGGGGCACAATGAACGGGTTCTACTTCGAACGAAACCGAAAGTGGCGGATGCACCGTTATGGTTTTCTGAGCCTGATCGGTGCAATGTGGATCGTTTACGTCAAGCGTTATAACATAGGTTCCGGGTTCTGACCACGAAATACTGTTTGGGTTTTGCTGGGTTGAAGCGTTTTCGGATGCATTGCCGCTAAAGGACCAGTTAAAAGTTGCCGGTAAGTCAAAATCTCCCGATGGGCTAAAATCAAAACTGTTATCTGTTATACATTGATCGTTATCGGAAACAATCATCAAATCGATAGGGTTGTATACGGCAAGGTTTACCTGACTTGTTGAAGGGCAATTGGATTCAGGATACATCGTTAAGGTTACCGTGTAGGCACCTTCGGCTGGAAACGTGTAAGTGGGTTGCAGCTGCGTGCTTATATCGGTTTGAATATTATCCACTCCAAAATCCCATAAGAAATTTGGCGATGGTAAATTTTGAAGGTCAACTTGGGTATTTGTTAATTCGGGTACAAATTCAAACTCAAGTCCCGAACAAATGGTATTGCTTGCATCCACCAAAACGCCTGTAGGAAGGAGTATTGATGCGTCGATGGTATAAGGTTCGCAGGGGCCAGCAATAACCAGGAGTTGAAAATCGCGTTTGTTCACCGAAAGCAACACGCCGTTGCGGTATTCACTTACACAAAAGGCCACCACATGCCAGCCCAGTTGGGTGGGTGAGAGGTCGATTAAGCCCGTTGTGGCATTTATTGTAATAGGTGGATTTGAAATCAAGGGCGCGGTTGCTGAGTACGTAGGCGTAACAAATGGTGCATTCGAATAGGGTGGAGGTGCTGCAGGAACAGGCATTGGCGCATTGAAAGTGCCTCCATCATAAGGATTACAAAGGGTGTATACCAACTGATCGCCATCGGGATCGATGGCCGAATTATCGAAGCTGGTTAGCAAGTTTTGGCACAAAATAATTGGAGGGAGGTTGTTGTATCTTGGACTCGAATTGCAGATGTTCCATGCAGAACCTGGAATATCGATGGTATAAGTAGCTCCCACCTGACTGGGATTTTGAATGTTTACAATATTTGGCGGACGGCAACAGCGCTGATAGGTCAGTGTTAATCCACCGGGATCAAAGGGCAGATTAACTATTTCTTGATATACCACTCCCTCTATGCAAACCAAATTAGCCACATCGGGCGGTGCGGCGTAGCAGGGATTTATAGTGTTGGGATTTACTGCAAATGATCCTTCGGCGGGAAGATTAAGTTGAATGTCTTCGATCCATTGACCCGAGGCAGTTCTAAAAACACTTACCGTGGCAGGATTATCGAACGGGGCCCCTGTAGTTCCTGAACTGAAGCAATTTCGGTACATACGTAGTGTAATTCTGAAATTACCACCCCCTAAACAATCGTAAAACAATTCACCCCCTATGATGTGCCCACAATTTCCATGAAACGCCAATAGGATGAAGACTATAAAAAATAAGCTCCGAAATTTTATTTGAACAGGAATCTTAATTGTGTTTAAGTTAATAATCTGCCCAAAGTTAGACATAAGCAGTTAAATCTTAATGAAATAAGGTAATTCTTCCAATATACTCCTGCTTCTTAAGCGTGGGACGCTGCGTAATAACCCTGTAAGCATAAACCCCATCCTGAAATTCGGAAACCTGATTTCGGTTAAGTAGGCCCCAAACTTCGCCATATTTATCGGTATAAAAAATCGTTTCGCCCCAACGGTTAAATACCCAAAATTCGAAAGCGGAAAATCCCTGTCCTATGGGTGTGAAAAAATCGTTTGTCCCATCTCCGTCAGGGGTAAAAGCATTAGGAATCCATAACGCATAGGGGGGATATGCATAAAGGGTTTTGGTGATGCTGTCGCGGCACGAATTGGCGTCGGCAATAAAAAGAGTTACATTGTAAAAACCGGTATCCGGAAACGTATATAAAGGGTTTTGCTCTTCAGAAAAACCTTCATCATCGCCAAAATCCCAAAACCAATCGGTAACATTATCGTACGAGAAATCTGTAAACTGCACGGTTCGCTGGTCGGTGTAGCGCAGATCAAATTGGGCATTTACCTCATTTACATTTACAGTAATGCTCCGATTTACGGAAATTCCGCAAGCATCTGTGGCATATAAAACGTAGCTGCTTGAACTAGAGGGTCCAACAAATAAAACACTCGACAAATCAGCAAAACCTTGCCAAAAATAGGTTATTGGAGCCTTGCCACCTGTGGCATTGGCGCCAATCAAAACCGAATCGCCTTTACAGATATCAAAACGGGGGGTAGGGTTAAGTTCTAATGGAATGTAGCCGTCAATGATTACTTGTGCATCCAAACTGGCCGAATTACCGCAGCGGTCGTTTACGTTAACCGTATAGTTTGTCGATTGTTCGGGATAAACGGTGACCGGATTTTGTCCCGGTAAAAATCCCTCCCAAACAATCAGATAGGGATCAGCGCCACCACTAACTTGGGCTTCGAGTACGGTAGCAATACGCGGACAATCATAATTAATTGGAGCAATGGGCGCTATACTTAAAGGAGTTGCCGGATCCAAAATGGTAAAACTTATCGTTATAGGTACAATGCCCGAACACGTCTGCTTATTGTAGGTAATGTTTATGGTTTCTCCGCCAGGCTCAATAATACCATCAGGCAAAATTACAATTGGTATACTAACCTGTGTTTGTCCTGCCTGCAGCGTAATCGAATTGTTGATGGTTTGATAATCGATACCCGCTGTAGCAGTTCCTGAAATTTGAATCGGATAATTGGTTACTTGAGCCGGTGCCTCACCTTCAATTTTAAACACGAGGTTCATATTGCCGCAGTTCTCGTATGCTACGGTGTAATTATTGATAACCGCGCTGGTTGCCGGAAAAACGGTTTGGCCAAACATAACAGGAGTGCTGCTTTTCATACTTCCGGCTTCGAGAAATACTGCACTGTCCCATAAATCATCCGATACATCAGCTATAACCAACGTAAGAGTATACCACTGGCAACTTTGCAGTGCATTTTTTGATGCACTAAGGCGTCGGGTAAATCCATCATACTGAATTGCAGCACTGGCAGGTCCGCCGTTATCGTTGTTATAATAAAAGTTATTATTGGTATTCAGGTTAATGGTGTTAACCGAGACCGGATCGCCCGAAACCGGTGTCACTGCCATATTGTAATTTCCAGTAATGCCCGGACCTGAAATAAAAAAAGCGAAAGCATCATTAAAATCACTGCCAACATATTCGTTGTATTCTTCGGATGCAAACACGTAGTTAAAACTCACCTTGTCGCCAAACACCCTGAATTTAAATCGCAAAACAGCTGCATCGAAGGTTTCCTCAGCGCCAATTAGAGGGTTAAGCAAACTGGTGCCATTTAGATTAAGCGAACCGTTTCCACCCTGACCTTCGTCGTTGTTGGGGCCAATGGCATTCTGTATTTTCCCTGTGCTCATGATGATGCCCGTGTCTACATCCATCCCGGAGGCATCGCCGTTCGAAAATCTCCCCAACATTGTAGCCGAGCCACTAAAAACGATGCTGGCTGGATCAAATTCTATTGTGCCGCTTTCATCGTCAATGAGATAATCTACCATTTGGGCTGCACTTGCTTGATTTACAGCAAGCTGGCTGTATATGCTGTTTATGCTCGACAGGAAAATCAAGACCATCCACATACCCCTATTTACCTTTGCAGCCCTCATATTTATTGCATAAAGATAATGCAGAAAACGCAGTTTTTGTTTCGAATGTAATTAATTCAAAAAAAAACGCGAAAATGCAACCAATATTATGCCAATTTCCCCAAATTTACAGCTGTTAAATCCGTACTTAAAACGTGTTAAAATTATGAGTGATATTCGTGCTATCGTCGATCAGAATGCCGACCGCTATCTAAGCGAATTGTTTGATTTATTAAGAATTCCCTCGGTTAGTGCCGATCCCAAGTACCGCGAAGCTGTGTTGCGAATGGCCGATGCTGTAAAGCAGAGTTTGGTAGATGCAGGAGCAGATAAGGTGGAGATTTGTCCTACGCCCGGCTATCCCATTGTATATGGCGAAAAAATTATCAATCCCGAATTGCCTACCGTTCTGGTTTATGGGCATTACGATGTGCAGCCTCCCGATCCACTTGATTTATGGACTAGCCCGCCGTTTGAGCCGGTAATTCGTAATGGTAATATTTATGCGCGAGGTTCGGCCGACGATAAAGGTCAGTTCTTTATGCACGTTAAAGCGTTTGAACTCATGCTTCAAAATAACCTTTTGCCGTGCAATGTAAAATTCATGATAGAAGGCGAGGAAGAAGTAGGCTCATCCAATCTTGATGGCTTTTTGGCGGCCAACAAGGAACGTTTAAAGGCCGATTGCGTGCTAGTGTCAGACACATCCATGATAGCCAATGACATTCCATCTATAAACACCGGCCTGCGTGGACTTTCATACGTAGAAGTTGAGGTAACAGGTCCCAACCGCGATTTACACTCGGGTGTTTACGGTGGCGGTGTGGCAAATCCGATTAATGTGCTATGCGACATGATCGCATCGCTAAAAGATGCCGACATGCACATTACCATTCCGGGTTTTTATGATGATGTTGTTAATCTTAGTCAAAACGAACGTGATGCCATAAATTCGGCTCCTTTTGAAGTAGAAGAATATAAACGCGAATTGAATATAGGTGATGTGATGGGTGAAAAAGGGTATACCACACTTGAACGCACTGCAACACGGCCCACGCTTGATGTAAACGGAATTTGGGGTGGTTACACCGGCGAGGGCGCAAAAACGGTATTGCCTTCAAAGGCGTTTGCCAAAATTTCGATGCGCCTTGTGCCTAATCAAAGTCCAGATGCGATAACTGAACTCTTCAAGAAGCATTTTGAATCTATTGCCCCGGCAGGAGTTCGTGTTGAGGTGCGCCCGCATCACGGCGGCTGGCCTGTGGTAACGCCTACCGATTCATCGGAATATAAGGCTGCGGCAAAAGCCATGCAGTCCACTTTTGGTAAAGAGCCCATTCCGGCACGTGGCGGTGGGTCAATTCCCATTGTGGCTTCGTTCGAAAAAATCTTGGGTCTCAAAACCGTACTTATGGGCTTTGGGCTCGATACCGACGATATTCACTCGCCCGACGAGCATTATGGTGTATTTAACTATTTAAAGGGTATCGAAACCATCCCGTACTTCTTTAAATACTACACAGAAATGAAGAAGTAACAGGATGAGCACTACGCTGCACCGTAGAGATTTTATTCGAAAAGCCGGTCTGGCTTCAGGAGCAGCTGTGCTTGCTCCGTATTGGTTATCGGCTGCTCTAAATGCTGGGGGCAACAAGGATAAAAGTCTCCATGTGGTGCTGTGTATTTTGGGCGGTGGTGTTCGAAAATCCGATACTCTAGGCATGCAATGGGGCAATTTGATGCCACACATGTTTGCAGGAACTATCCCCATTGATAGGCGTTTGTCAGAGGGACTACCTCAATTATCGCGCGTTTTTAATGAAACGCTTCAGGAGCAAGGAACTTTGTTTACGCAAATCAGCTACGCCAAGGGCGAGTTAAGTCATTATAATGCACATAATGCCTTATTAACAGGTTGTTACAACGATAGTCATTTGTCGTATCGAGATACACCGAATCTGCCCACTATTTTTGATGTGATTGAACGAGAAAAACAAATCGCTGAAATTGAAGGCATGGGATGGATTGCCAATGCACTCGGCAATTATATTTCATTGGGTGGGGCG
>JBILCR010000360.1:0-2939 GCA_044353055.1 Flavobacteriales bacterium | reverse complement strand
CCGGTGGATACTGCAGGAGGCATTAAATTCTCACAATTTAAAGACGATATCCTGTTATACGGACCGGGCAATACGGCAAATGGATTTAATCAAGCATCCGTTTTTACAAGTAATGTATGGACCTACAAGGAGGCGCTACCTAATGGTTCGGAGTGGAGTTCGCCCGCATCTATAAATGAAGTATTGCCGGTTGGTAAAGGTACATTGGTGTATCATTTAGGTACGCCCGCTCAGGCGCCAATACATAACGGAACTGTGCCCCGTTCAGCAATTATTGATTTTAGAGGAACGCCCAACCAAGGAACCATCAATTTGCCCATACAATGCACTGGGGTTTGCATGGAGGCGGAAAACGGTAACGGCTGGAATCTTCTGGCAAACCCATATGCTTCTTCCATTGATTGGATGTCGGACCAGTGGTTGCGCAGCGGTGTTTCGGGCACTATTTATATTTGGAATCCCCGAATTAATCAATATGCTACATTCAATTCGAACAATCCGGCAGCTGCTACAAACGGCGGATCACGCTATATCGCTCCAGGTCAGGGGTTCTTTCTAAAGGCCACGGCATCAAATCCGGTATTGCAAATTAATGAAGGCGTTAAAACTACTACCGCGCCCGATTCGATGCTGTTTCGTGTAGCGCCCGAAGAAAACATGCTTAAATTAGCGGTTAAGCAACTCTCAAGCAACAATGCCGATGAGGTAGTGCTCTTGTTTGCTGAAGGTGGCCAGGATGCTTTCGAAGAACAAAGCGATGCACTTAAGTTTACAGCACCCGAAGTGCCGGTTGAATTGGCCCTGATTAACAACGACGGGGTAAAATTGGCATCAAATACCGTTTCTGAACCTAATTTAACCCATGATCAGATTTATAATTTGCATTTGAAAAGTGCTGCAGGCATGTATCAAATTGAAGTGAATGCACTACCTGGATTTGTAAAAGACAATGCATTATGTTATTGGGTTGACCGCATTAGCGGTACTAAAATTAAATTAGAAGAAGGCATGAATTATGCCTTGCAATTGGACGGCGCATCCGATTCGTCTTTACTGGATCGATTCTATTTATTAATAACCAAAAATGGAAATAATGGACATAATACCCAACCATTAACAATATACCCTAATCCGGCTACAGGCGATTGGGTTCAAGCATTCACTTCTGAGAATGCAATGGCTGAGGTACAGGTTGTTAATGCAACGGGAGCCTGTGTTTACCGTAATACACTGGCGCCATCAAACGGTGTTATAGGTTTTAATATTGGAAATTTGGCCGCTGGAATCTATACATTGAGCGTTCGTCGCGAATCAGGAATTCAAGTTTCAAAGCTTGTGATTTCGAAATAAGCTTAATCGAAACATATAAAAAAAGCCGCTGAGTGGATACATTCAGCGGCTTTTTCATTTCTAAAGGCAATACATTTTGGATAATTGAACCTGCAAATACCAATGTACAATCATATCATCAAAACGATTAAAGGTAAAGCAGCTCAGGTTTAAACGGCCACATTCCCAATAGCATCAATGCCTTCGGCGATTCCTTTAATTTTATGTGTTGTTCTATCAAGGTAACATTGAGCTCGCGTTTGGCTTCGGTTCTTTTCGTGAAAAAAGAAAGGAGCAATGCCTTTCAAGGAAAGTAAAATGCTTTAGTCTGCTTTTGAACTCCTATTGAAATGGGGCACATGCGTATGAATTACTTTTCTTAATTCCTACCGTCATTTGAATTCATGCCTAGGCTGCCCGTTTTCTTTTCTCAAGTGGCCATCATTTTCACTGAGTTTAAATAGTTTGTTTTAAAAGATTTAGACAGCTATGAAAAGAAATTTTTTACAGTCATTGATGTATTATCAGTTTTGTCTTCCAATCCAAACGCGCGTTTTCGAATGCAATTCAATATTTCTAAGGCATAGAACACGTTTACGGAGTGTACCAATTAATTGTATTTCGACTTAAGTCGAGAGAAACTTTAAACTTATGCTTATTGAGATCTGAAAATAAAAAAGCCCCGTTTTTAACGGGGCTTTCTATTTTAATTCTTCACCAATGGAAGCGTGTACATTCTGCCGTCGGCCATAGTAACACTAACGAGGTAGGTTCCCATAGATAGACTTTGCGTTTCAAGTGTGAATGGCTGAACCCCTGTTTTGATCTTCACGTTTTGTTCAAGCACCACACGGCCGCTTAAATCGGTTATGCGTATCGAGCCATTGCCGCTGGCATCCGATTGCAGCATAACATGTGCATAATCAACCGCTGGATTCGGGAACATGCTCACACCCTGTGCCGTATTGGCATTGAAATTTACCACAGCAGGATCGAATGTTTCGGTAGAACCGTTAAAATCGGTTTGGCGCAAACGGTAATATGAAACACCCTGAAAAGGTTGTGCATCAATAAACTGATAACTGCGACTGCTGTTTGAATTGCCGGCACCGTCTACCGTTCCAAGTGCAGTATAATTTACGGCATCCACCGAACGTTCTACAGTGAAGAAATCGTTGTTGATTTCTGAAGACGTAGTCCAATTAACCACAACGGAATTCCCCACCGCTTGTGCGTCAAAGCTGAGCAATTCAATTGGCAGAGGCGCACCATTACCTGCCGCACTAAAGTCGGAGAAGGTAGTGAGGTTATCCCAGTTGAATTTGTTGAGACCAGAGTCGAAATTCGCAGCCGTACCATCGATGGCATTTGCACCAGAACCTGGAGAGCCAATCCATCCCGAAGTTGCTGTTTCGGTGCTGTATTTTACCGGACGAAGGATGGCTTCAGAACCTTGAACATCGAGTTCTGCGTATCGGTATTCCACATCATATACTGGGTTAGGGGTTAAACCGTTTGGCACAACACTCCAGAAACGTTTGATATACTGTGTTGCTGCATTGGTGCCTATGGCGTTGGGATGTGCAGTGGGGGTTACCGAAACCGTAATT
>JBILCR010000040.1:0-10183 GCA_044353055.1 Flavobacteriales bacterium | reverse complement strand
GGGAATGTCAATTTTACTTTCAAATTTGGAGGCAAAACGCATTTTTTCGAGTTCGATGTAAATCCGCAGGGCTGCGAGCTCCTGTTCCAGAGAAACAAATGGTACTTTAGAATTATCGAGAATCAAGCGTATAAGTCGCGAGAACTTTGTAACAAATCGCGAAGCTTCATCGGGATTATTGCCCACAATAAACCCATTTATCGAATTAAGGCAGTTAAAGATAAAATGCGGATTCATTTGGCTACGGAGGGCCTGATTTTCGAGTTCGGCCATTTGTTCCCTGAGTCGGTTTTTATCCATTTCGCTCTTTTTAATAGCGGCGATGCGCCAGCGCAGGCCAGCCAAAATAGTTAAGGTGAGCACGACAAGCGCCAATGCAGTAAACCAAGCAGTCTTCCAAAAAGGAGGGGTAATTATTATTTCAACCGTATGTTCGCTGCTGCACCAGTTGCCCAAACCGTCTTTCGCCCGAATTTTTAAAAGGTATTTACCGGGCGGCAATCCCGCATACGAAACCTTTGCTCTCTGAGAGGGAATCCAATCCTTGTCAATGCCTTCGAGAAGCGTAAAAAAGTAAAAATCGTTTAGTCCAAATGCATCAGGAATGGTAAAACTAAAGGTGAGATAATTTTCTTCATAAGTGAGCTCAATTTTGCGAACTGAACGGTAGGCCAGCAGCGATTTAAACGGTTTGGCCATCACCGAGATTTCGGTAACAATTATTTTTTGGTGGGTTTCTGAAGCCAAAAGTCCTTCGGGCTTAAAGCGAATAAATTTACTGAGCCCTCCTAGGTAGATATAGCCATCCTCCTTAAATTCGATAACATTGGCTTCTTTGAGCGTTAGGCCATAGGCTGCTCCAAAGTTTCGAATAAAGCCGGTTTGTGGATTCAAAACCGATACGCCCTGCTCAGACAGAATCCACACTCGGTTTTGTGAATCGGTGCATATAGAAACGAAACGCGAAATATTGAGGCCGTCTTTTTGTGTATAAAAACGAAATTCGTTCGTTTCGGGCTTGAACCGTGCAAGTCCCGTTTGTCCCGTAAGCAGCCACAAAGTTCCGTCATTAGCAACCGTTAGGTCATTTACAACTTGCGGTAATGCTCTTAACGTATTTGAAAGGCTAATCCAACTTGCTTTTTTCCGATGGGGATGAAATTTAAATAATCTTCGGCTATGGGTAATCCCATATAACCATCCGTGAGTTCCCGGCTTTAAGTTAATAATTTGCATTTCAGAATCGCCAAGCAAGCCCGATAAAATGGGATAAACATCCGTCAGTGAATCGGTTTTGAGAGCGTAGGTATAGAGGTTTTTTGAGCAGGCGATCCACACGGTATCGTGGCATTGAAAAAGCTGATGAACCGACTGTTCGGGAATTAACCGCTCATTTTTTCTTATATACGTAATAGGTTTAAGTTTTTGCTTTTCGATACTCGTAACATCGATATGCAATAAACCACGATTTGTGCCCCACCACAGCGCGCCAGCATTCTTAGGATTTGGCAAAGTGGATAAGACAGACAAAACACCGTTCTCATACGAAATAGGATGCTCTAGATCGGCTGTTTTTGTAGCGGCATCAAATACATAAATGCCTTTATTGTAATAAGTTCCTGTATATATCTTTCCTTCCTCCGCCTTGGGAAAGAAGCTTGATATTACATATTCTTCAGTAGCATCAGAGCGCGACGATTCTGCTCCGTTAAAATGTTCCAAAGCTTTATGATTGCCAACAAATACATGAAATCCGCCACGAGAACCTAAAGCAAATTGATTGCCTAAGCGTACAGCGGTTAAGCCGGCACCCTGACTTCGGATGCTAAATACATTTTCGGGTTCAAATTCGAGCTTTTTGAAGATGCCGGTATGAATGTCAAGAATTCCAAATCCTTTATTTCGATTTGTAAATAGAAGCTGTTTTTGATCTATAAAACAAAGGGTTCCACAATGATTGATTCCATCAATTTTTGAGGTTACATCTATGTTAAATCCCTGCCATGAATTGGTGATGGGATTAAATACACGTATGCCCGAGCCCCATGTGCCGCAATAAATTTTTCCATCGCCACCAACGGTTAAACCTTGCAGTAAATCAGCTGATACATTGCCGCTTTTATGAGTATTAAAGGTTTTCTTTTGGGGATTAAACGAAACCAGCCCCGCACGTGTACTCAACCAAAATAAGCCCTTGGCATCAGCTACCACCTGAAATATTTCGTTGAAATTATAGCCCTCTTTTCGGGTATCAAACGAAAAGAGGGAAAACGAATTTGATTTGCGGTCGAATCGGGCCAATCCCTTATTCCAAAAGGCTACCCATAAATGGCCTTGTGTATCTTCAATAAATGCGGCAGGCTTGTTGCAGCCTGGCTCGTTCGGGCTATTGGGGTTGAACACATACCGTTTGTAACGTTCGGTTTCGGGGTCAAATACCGAAATGCCTCCGTCTTCAATAGCAATCCAAATTAAACCCAAACGGTCCTGAAATAGTTCGACAATTAAATTGCCCCCTAAGCTAGTACTATCGAGCGGATCCGATGTGAAATTGGTAAAACTTGTGCCATCAAAGCGCGATAAGCCACCTTCGGTGCCGAGCCATAAAAAACCGTCCTTGTCTTTTAAAATGCTATGAACAGAATTGTTTACCAAACCCTGTTCGGCCGAAAAATTAATGAATCGTAAATTCTGCTGCCCTTTAAGGATAAAAGGGAGAATCAACCACAAAAAATTTATGTTACGAAAAAGGCGTATCATACCTAAACAAATGTAGTTTATGGAGTGAAAACAATACCACAACAATTTTTTAGTGGCGGCTTTGACTTTATAAGTGGTTGGTTTCCTCAAACAAGTGGAACAATAAAAAAGGCGAATCCAAATGGATCCGCCTTTTTCTAACTAAGTGAAGCAATGTCCTCCTTACGGGAACACACCCAATGAGTTGTATGATGTAGCGATTTTCTTTATTGCTGTAACAAAGGCTGCTGTGCGCAAGTCGGGAACACCTGCACCGCTGTGCAATTCATTACGGATGGCATGGTATGCCGTAATCATGGTTTCTTCAAGACCTGAATACACCAGATCAAGCTCATCGGCACCACGTTCTATCAACTCGCGTTGTGCATCTGTAGCCCGATTGCCCGTCATCTGCTCAACAACGCTAAGCATGTTTCGGCCTGCAGCCTCATCATAACGTTTACCTAAGCGGCCAAAACGCACGTGACTGATGTTTTTAAGATATTCGAAATACGAAACCGTTACACCACCGGCGTTGAGATAAATATCGGGGATAATATATATTCCTTTCTTATTTAATACCTCTTCTGCATCTGCGGTAACCGGCCCATTTGCCGCCTCGGCAATAATTTTACACTTGATACGATCGGCGTTGTCTTTGTTAATTTGATTCTCGAGTGCGGCAGGTATTAACACATCGCATTCGAGCTCCAATGCAGCATATTTATCGATGGTAGTAGTGCCTGGGAAATTAAGAATACTACCTGTTTTATTGCGGTGCGCCTCCAAAGCAAGCGGGTCAATTCCATTGGCATTGTAAATAGCGCCATCCCACTCGGCAATAGCAACGATTTTACCGCCCCCTTGATGCACAAATTTGCAGGAATGGAATCCTACGTTTCCAAAACCTTGAACCACAAATGTTTTTCCGGCAATACCGGGCGTTAAACCCCAGCGTGCGCAATCTTCAGTAACACTTAACGCCTCACGAACTCCGTAAAATACGCCCAAGCCAGTAGCTTCTTTGCGTCCACGAATACCTCCCTGCGAAACGGGTTTTCCGGTAACGCAACCTAATGCGTTGATTTCGTTAGGGAAGAATGTGGCATACGTATCAACAATCCAGGCCATTTCGCGTTCTCCAGAACCGTAATCCGGAGCGGGAACATCAATACCAGGGCCTATGAAATTCTTTTTTATGAGTTCAGAAGTGTAACGGCGCGTGATGCGTTCCATCTCTTCTGCCGAAAGTTTCCGCGGATCCACTTTAATACCTCCTTTTGCACCGCCAAAAGGCACATCCACTATGGCGCATTTGTAGGTCATTAAGGCAGATAGTGCCATTACTTCGTCCTGATTAACGCCCATACTGTAACGAATACCTCCTTTTGTTGGAAGTTTATGGTGACTGTGTTCTGAGCGATAGGCTTCGATAACCTGATAGGAATCGCCTATTTTTACCGGGAACCGGATTTGATAGACACTGTTGCAGTGTTTAATTTGTTCGAGAATACCTTCGGGGACATCAATAAATTTTGCTGCCCGATCGAAATACTTGAGAACATCGTCGAAAAAACTAGCCTCATGGTTGTTCGAATGATCTGACATGAATAATTATTTTGTTTGAAATGGGATTAACGGTCGCAAACCTACATAATTTTTTAAGGAATTTACAAGAATCATTTAGGCTTATTTAACAAAGAGTGCTTTTAGTTCAGTAGCGTCCTCTGGTTTCATTTTGCCTGCAAGGATTAGCGCTAGTTGCCGACGGCGCAGTGCTCCATCATAACGCTTTTGTTCAAGCTCGGTTTCGGGAACGCATTCGGGCACCCCGATAGGCCGACCAATTTGATCAACTGCTACAAATGTATAAATGGCCTCATTGCATTTTTCTTTAACACCGCTAATATGATTTTCGACCGAAACCTCAATAAAAACCTCCATAGAGGAGTTAAAAGCCCTCGAAACCTGCGATTCTAGAGTTACGATATCTCCCAGTCTGATAGGCCTGTCGAATGAAACATGATTTACGGATGCCGTTACCACAACACGTTTGCAGTGGCGGTGTGCAGCGATGGCAGCTGAAATATCCATCCAGTGCAACAAGCGCCCCCCCATAAGGTTGCCCAGAGTATTTGTGTCGTTGGGCAATACAATTTCGGTTGAAACGGCATGCGACTCTTTTGCGAATTTTTTTGTCATGCCGCAAAGGTAATATTTCATAAGGCGTATTGGCCAAACGTATGATTCTTTATTCATAGTTTTGATGCATGGAATACGGCACCCTTAAATCGTTACACATTATTTTTGTTGTTACCTGGTTTGCCGCATTGTTTTACATGCCACGCCTCTTTGTGTATGATATTGAAGCGAGGCAAAAGCCGGCAGACGAACAAAAGATACTGCTAGCGCAGTTACAAATTATGCAACGCCGTTTGTGGATGGGAATAGCCTGGCCGAGCAAGATTTTAACGCTGATATTGGGCACCTGGCTTACCCTGCAGGCTGGTTTTGATTTAAGCAATCAATGGCTGATATTAAAACTAATATTGGTCGTATTACTTAGCGTATATCATATTGCGTGTCACGTCACGATGCTCCAATTAAGACGTAATAAGGTTGTATTTAGTTCGCAGGGAATGAGGTTATGGAACGAAATTCCCACCATTATGCTTTTTGGTATTGTATTTCTGGTGGTCACCAAAAATACCGAAAGCTTGTGGCAGGGCAGTCTTATGCTTCTAGGGCTTATTGTGACGATTGTATTGGGAGTACGACTTTATAAAGCCTACCGCTCCCGTTAACGAACCAATAACCAGGCTTCTTCGTTGAGTCCTTTTTTAATCTGCGCAAGCTCGGCCGATGCCTCCGAAATACTGGAGTAGGAGCCGTAAACTACACGGTGAAGTCCGGCAGGTGTTTGATCGAGGACCTGAGCATCAAAGCCTTTTTCTTGCAGATAAGACACCATGCCATCAGCGTTTAGACGCGTTGAAAAACACCCTGCCACCAAAAAAATTTTGGCCTCTGCTAGGTTAAAACTGCTCTCGGATTCAGGCATAACGGACTTTCGAACCAGAGGCATATCGGATGTCGGTTTGTAAACTAATGCCTCCTGAGCAGCGTTTGGTGTTAAGGAGTTAAAACCCATTGAAAAGGCTCCCGAATCAAGTGTTTGCGGCAATAAAAGAGCGGCAGCAACCACCACCGATGCAGCAGCCAAAAGTCCAATTATTCTTTTATGTTTAAATTTTTTCTCAGGATACAGAGGCACCACAACAGGCTCTTTTTCCAATATCTGGGCTACTGAAACACGCAAAATAGGAGCGGCCTGAACGGGATAAAGACCAAACGATTGGCCTAAAAAATTAAGTGTATAATCTTGCTGAAACCGCAATACGCGTTCAGGATCTAAAGTAAAGGTCCCGATTTGGGGCATTTCGGTTCGCTCGCCCGCTAAAATACGCTGCCCCATAAGATCGGTAAACTCCGTAAGCCACTGACGGCACGTCGAGTAATCCATGGATTGGAGCGGCATAAGTCGTTGAACCAAAAAACCATCGTCTGTTTTAAGCTGCGAATTAAAAAGAAGGTGTTTAGATGGGGGCTGAAAAACATGCGTAACCGGATGCCTTTGAACTGGGGCATACGAAGCAACAAAACCGCCGAAGCCGGGCAGGATAACACAATCCTGATCGAGCAGCAAGTCGGATACGGCTTTGGAAATTAAAGCTTTACGTATATTGTATTCGGCGTTTTCCACTGAGTTAAATGTAAAAATAATTACCGATTGCCGAAATACCGAATTACTTTTTCTAAATCTTCTGGGGTATCGATGCTCCAGCTTTCGAATTCGGCCTTTGCGGTTTGAATAGAAAAACCATTTTCAAGCCATCGTAATTGTTCCAGTTTTTCTGCTTTCTCAAGGATGGAAGGCTCTAGTTCGGATAAGGCCCTTAAAGTGTCTGCCCTGTATCCATAAATGCCAATATGCTGCCAGAATGCCTCTACATGTGTTTCATGCTCATCTCGAAAAAAAGGGATGGCAGCCCGCGAAAAATAGAGTGCCCGACCATGTGTGTCAATTATTGCCTTAACGGCATGAGTGCTCCTAACTTCCTCAAGGTTTCGAAACGACTTAATCAGCGTTGCAAGCTGCACATGAGGATTTGAAAAACTATCGCACAATATATCAATCTGTTCGGGTCGTATATAAGGCTCGTCGCCTTGTATATTGATGACCACTGAGGTATTATCCAATTTTAATTGAGCTGCTACCTCGGCGCAACGGTCGGTACCGCTTTGATGATGAGACGCAGTCATGTGGCATGTCCCCCCAAACGCGATCACTTCGTTAAAAATACGTTCGTCGTCAGTAGCCACAATAATCCGATTAAGCCGTTGGCTTAAATTGGCTTGCTCCCAAACCCGCTGTATCATTGATTTTCCTAAGATGCGTGCCAGTGGTTTGCCCGGAAAACGACTGCTGGCATAACGCGCAGGGATAATGCCGATGATCATAAGTTAATTTAAATTGGGGTTAAATATATTTATTCGAACGGTAATAAATGCCTCCCATATTTCCTTTTGGATTTAAAATATGCTGCGAAGGCTTGATGGTGCTTTCATCTGAAATCAGCCCTTTATGGAGATTTTCGAAATATGCAATCAGTAACCGATGGTGGCGAATTTCTTCTTTGAGTATTGCGGTTTCGCGCTGCATTTCGAGGGCCGACTGCAATAGGCGTAGTTTGGATTCGTCCAGAAAAAGCACTTCGGGTTCTAAATTTAAAATTTTGGCAATAGCATGCAAACGTTGCAGCGTAATTGAGGTTTGTCCCAATTCAATTCTGGTATAATTGGAGGTGTCTATACCCATTTTCGAGGCCATGAACTCCTGTGTATAGTTGCTCAGATGCCGATACTTTCGAATGCGTTCGCCTGTTTCTTTCATCGGTTTCGTTTCCCCAAATCTAAGAAGCCGATTTCAATAGTTAAATATATGGCTGATATGTTTTCTGCGATAATCGCAAAAGTATTGCATTTATCGCAATAGGATTTTTCTGGTTCGGTAATAGGTTTGTCTTGTTAAAGAAAGGAGGCCCTATGACTTAATCGAATGCATTATTCCAAAACGCTCTATCTGAAAGGGGGAATACCGCGCCCTGGCTCATGCGGTGTATTCAAATAAAATTTCTTAAACACCATGAAAAATCTACTTTTCTTTTCATTTTTACTTTTAGGCTATGCTCAACTTAAAGCAAACCGCTTTGATTTTGTTAAACCCAAACCCGAATCGCCCTGCACGGTAAGTGTATGTGTTAACATAACAGGCAATCTGGGAATTAAAACTCAAAACTGTAAAAAAATCGGTCTTTCCTGTTTCGACATCAGCGTTGGCGTAACCTCAGAGGCACGTAATTTCAGCAATCCTCCATCAACGGGCACTACGCTGTTATTAACTAAATTAAGTGCCACACAACTCGAAATTGCCTTCCGCAGCAACGAAACCGGGCCACTCGTTATAGACCAACCTATTGCTCTGGGAGCAAAATTAAGTTCTGCCCTGGGTGCAAGTTCAATTACCCTAAAGCCGGGCACTTACCTTACAAGCAAAAGGGCAGACGGTTCATTTAGCGCCATTGTATCCATCTATTAAATTCATAAGCAGGAGGGCATGCAAAACGCGCCCTCCTGCCTAATCCTGCCCTATGAAAGTCCAGTTCATAATAGCCGTTTTCACGATTTCACAATGGTTTGTTGGCTGCAAACCCATCATTTATACCATTCATGATGTACGACAGGTTCAACCTCAATCGAATCGTGCTTTAATTGAATTCTGCCGACAAAAAAATATCGATACCGAACATTTAAGGCGCGTTAAAGAGGAAGCACTCGACAGTAATTTGCAAAAGCACCTCAACCAACACTGTATCTTCGATTCTTTAGGTGTATTTATAGACTATGCCCATTCTTTTGAAAACCCCCGATGTAAAGGAAATATCCTACAGGTGCTTAAAAATCCGAATTCCCTAAAAACCTTTCCTCGTGACTCCTCCATTAGCCTTGATGGCCTCCTCGGCCAGACGGTTGAAGTAAATGATGAGCCTGCAGATACTGCTAGTTTACCTGCTTCATACACGATAGTCATGTTTTGGAATACCTTCAGCGGTAATCCTAACCATAAACGAGCCTTTAAAGATCTGAAAGAGGCTATTCAACATTGTCCTACCGGCATGTTTCGCTTAGTGCTGGTTAATCAAGACTATCATCCCGGCACCATTCCACGCATACAGATGAAATAATCCTCTACGACAATGCGGATACCCCTTTTTATACTCTATGGCTTATGCTGCGTTACGTTAGCCATTGCACAAGAGGTTGACCCGTGCAGATTTATTCCTAGTGCCTATATTCCAACACATGCCGCTATTGATTCTGTTAGCCCTAAAAAGAAATGGGGCTACTTAGAGATAGAGTTAAAACCGGACTTAAATCTTATGTACAGCGTTTTTACAGCCAAAAACTGCAAAGTACAGGCAAATACGTTAAACCGAATCACTTGGGAAAGCGCTTTTGAAAAAGCAAGTATTGCTTTTTGTGCCGAACAGCGTTTAGGCGGTATGGTATTCCCCGATAGCCTGCGAAAGTTCGATTACGATGACGTGCGAATACAGATAAACGCATCCCGAAATTCAAAAAGAACCCTGCATCCTAATCCCAGTGTACAGGCCGAATTTAAAACAGCTCTATTTAAGAACTATGAAAACGGCAAGGCATTGCAAACACTAATAATGCCGCGTGGATTATTTCTGCCGGCTTCTTCAATTATTAGTGCCGGATTTAAGTCTGAGAAAACAGGAATGGGTAGTTTGGAGTGTGGCATCGCAGGGCTAAAAATTGATTGGATGCGAAGAAGCCGAATCGACTCGCTGCTAATCGCTGCATACCCCAATTTTAGTAGCCCACACTATAGGAGTATAAACGGAGGATTACATTTTACTACACGATGGAACTGTGCTTTGGGGAAATACCTTAAGCTAGAGCACAGCAGTCGTTTATTCAAACCCTTATTCCCACAATCAAAAAATGTGGATATCGAAATGCGTAATTGTGTAATTTTCTCTTACGGCAAAGGATTGCAAACCAGTATCAGACATACGTATACCTTAAATCAAACCCTTAACAATCCGGCAGATTTCAGCGGTGAAGTGGTAATGGGATATGTGTTTGTAAAACAAAAAGGGAAGCGTTGATTCAGAAGTGTAACCAATTCTTGAGCAAGCCCAATTAAACATTAAGACACTTTACGCTGATCGCCGCCGATGGCCAATATTTGCCTTATGGTACGCGCGTCGAGTGGCTTGCTGATAAAATCTTTCACCAGGGGATAGTTGCGTGCCTCTTTTACGTCGTCGGGATCAATGGAGGATGAATACATATA
>JBILCR010000039.1:0-10187 GCA_044353055.1 Flavobacteriales bacterium | reverse complement strand
TTCTTTTTCGTTCCGGAGCATATTTTCAGCAATGGATTGAATTCGCCCCAATTGCTCCTCATCGCCTGCCTGAAGTCCACCCATGTAAGCCATAAACTCAGCCGAAACACTGGCAATAGCCTGCTCATGCGTAACATTTATATTAAAATCCTTAATGATTTTATTTTCAATAAGCTGCCAACGTATACCGCGTGCGTAGTCGGTATAATTGTTTTCGATGTCTTCTACATTAACATTCCCTTCATTCCGTTGGGCTAACCATCGTTTAAGAAATGCATCAGGAAGCTCAAAATTTGCATTTTTCACCAAGTGTTCAACCGCCTCATTAAAAAAACGGGCTTCAGAATCTTTCGCAAAACGCTGAACAGCATCCGTGGCAATACGAGCCTTAAGTTCGTCTTCCGAAAAAATAACATCCTTACCAAAAAGCTTATCAAAAAACTCCTGATTAATATCTGCCTTCTGCTTTCGCTTTACGGTTTCGAGGGTAAATCTAAATTTTGATTCAGGATGATACGCAGCGCCGTCAGAAATACCTAAAATAGCTTTAATTACTGTATCATTTCCGAATACCGCTTTCATATCCACATTGCGCGATTCGCCTTTCTTCATGCCATCAAAAAAAGTGGCATCTCCCTCTTTTAAATCAGCATCGTGAACGTCAGCATGTTTTGATATGCCGCCCTCTAATACCTCACCCTGATCATTTAGCTCAACAAAAGCGCCGTGCAACAAATCTCCTGTTGCTGCTTCTTCCACTTCTTCGTAATCGCCAATACGCTCGCGGTAATTTTCGATTTCCTTTTGAACAAATGCATCATCAACCAGAGGAGCATAGTAGGTAAGCGACACCGAACGGTTAATGCCCAAATCAAAACTGGGAGCCATACCAATCTCAAATGCCAAACGAATAGTACCGGGATTATCCAGATTAAGGCTGTTATCGTTATCGATGTGCGGAAGAGGATTGCCCAAAATATCGAGCTGCTGCTCGCGTATATATTCCATGAGCGTATCCGAAGTTAGCTTATTAAGCTCGTCAACCAACACCGATTTGCCGTACATCTTGCGAACCATGCCCGAAGGAACTTTACCCGGTCTAAACCCAGGCATCTGTACTTTTTTAGAATACTCTTTTAACTGCGCATCTACCTTGTGCTGATAATCTTCGGGAGCAAACTCGATGCGAATGAGTGCGTTTAATGCACCTTGATGTTCTTTTGTTATTTGCATACAAAAAAAATTTACCTCCCGAAGGAGGTTAAATTAAAGTGCGGATGAAGGGACTCGAACCCCCACGCCTCGCGGCGCCAGATCCTAAGTCTGGTGCGGCTACCAATTACGCCACATCCGCAGGATCCTTAAAAAAGGACTGCAAAATTAGGCGCAACAGCACAAAAAAACAAGAGAAATATTTAATTAATTCAATAAGACTGTTAATCAGGTCCTTAAACTTTCAAAACAAGGCATTCAGAACTGTAGGATGAAGGGTATTCACATTTTAACGCACGAAATTTTAGATGCATAATTTTTATTTTACGTGCATTGTATTTATTTAGCGGCATAATTTTTTAGCCATGTACGAAATACTTAAACCCGTTCACAACAGTCTTAGATGGATATTAATGGCAATTTTAATTTATGTCATCATCAGCAGCTGGGCCGGTCTTATGAACAAAAAAACATACGGTAAGCCCGATCGCATTAGCGGTGGTATTTTGGTTGGGCTTGCTCATTTACAACTTCTTATAGGTCTAATTCTCTATTTTGGCTTATCGCCCATAACACAAGTAGCATTTGCCGATTTTGGAGCTGCTATGAAAAATGTCGATTTACGTTTTTACGCGGTGGAACACTTCCTTACGATGGTGCTTGCCATAGGCTGCATTCAGGTAGGACGCACCCTATCTAAAAAGGCAGCCGACGATACTGGCAAATTCAAGAAGATGGCTATCTTCACAACAATAGCCCTCGTTCTAATTTTAGCGCGAATGCCTCATTGGAATTTTTAATTCGTATAACTATAGTTACCGACGATACGGAGGCTTGGGTTTTGGTGTAGGTACACCTTGCGATTTAGGTTGTTTTGTTTTTGAAGCATTACCTCTATGCCCTAATGAAAAGCCTAAGCCGAGCTGCGCATACAGCATATCGGTACGCGAATTTTTAGGAATACCGCTCAAACTTAAATCGTCCGACTGAAACGCTCCACTCTCTGGATTGGCGCCTACACCCGATACGTTCAATTGTATGTCCCAATCTTTAATTTGATTGCGGTCGTAGTACTGCGCCCAGCCTGCACCCATGTAATGGGCATTGAGGTTTAAATACATAGCCGGATTAAGCCTGATATACATACCCGCGCCAAAACCTGCCGCCCAAGTAATATCGTTAACCTGGGTTTTTCGGGTAATTAATCCGTCATCATTATTGTTGTTTGCTGCAAAATAACGTTCGTCAGATAAATCGTACACCGCTGTGGTGGTCCACAAATAGTTAAAACCTCCCGTTAAATCGATATATGGCTTCACTACTTTCCAAGGGCCTTGAAAACGCAACATAGCATGGCCGTTAATGATGTTATTGTTTATTCTGAATTCAAGGGGCATTACAATTTGATCGATAAGCACATTACCTGCCGTAATATCGGCGGTAAGTGTGCGTGTTAATCGGTTACCCCCAGCATTTAAATAGGTGATGCCTCCGCCAAAAAGAATGGGCACATAGCTACGCGGCTGGTGCAATACGTTGAGCGAAAAACCAAAAGGAAGCGAGCTGCTCACATCCGAAAACATGTACATAGGAATGCCCATGGTAAGGTTAAAATCGCAATACGTAGACGAACGAGGTTTGGGAGGTTGTTTTTTGCCGTTAGTGCTGTTATTCTGCGAAAACACTGATGTAATGCTGAGCAAAAGAACCAAAATGAGGTAGATACGTTTCATGCCGTTTCGAATTTTTCGGGTGCCGCGAAGAAAAAATTATGCCATAAATTTAGGTCTATTCGGGGTATACAGACCCAAAAAATTGCATGGAATACAAATTACGTAGCAAAGCGCCCCTATCAGTTGGATTAAATTATGTGTATATTTTAAATTCTAAAATAGAACCAATAAAAGAAAAGCTTGTTACTTTTGCTTACCGAAAAATTTGATATGAATACCCCAAAACCCAATTTAGTCTTGATTTTAGGGGCCGTGCTTGTGGCTTCTGTTTTTCGTCTTATTCCGCACTATCCTAACTTTACCCCGATGGCTGCCATGGCACTCATGGGAGGTGCATTTATCGGTAAGCGATGGTTAGCTATACTCGTTCCGCTGGTTGCTATGCTGGTATCGGACTATTTAACAATTGTATTTATAAATGCGGAATGGGCTACGCCGTATGAGTATTTCACCTCAATTGGCACCGTTTTTATTTATGGTTCTATTGTGGCTACTACCCTTTTGGGGCGATGGAACGGTCGGCCTAAAAATGAAAATTTTGCCAGCAAAAGCTATTCGGGTAAACTTGCTTTTAACGCTTTTGCAGCCGCGGTAATTTTCTTTATAATTAGCAATACAGGAGCTTGGTTGAACGGAGATATTTTTCCTACAAATGCAAGCGGATTGGTAGCTACATTTACCGCTGCACTGCCGTTCTTTGGATATAATCTTGCCGGAAATTTGGTGTATAGCTTCCTGTTTTTTGGAATTCTTGAAGCCCTGCTTCCTAAAAAAGAAGCTGCTAGGATTATCGTTAAACGATAATTTAACGGTATGTTCAGCTATTGGGAACGAACAACCTGGCTGGACGCATCTGATTATATTGTAATAGGTTCAGGCCTTGTTGGTATCAACGCTGCCTTGCATATTAAACAGCTAAATCCCGATTCAAAGGTTACCATACTGGAACGAGGCATACTGCCTCAGGGAGCCTCCACAAAAAATGCGGGTTTTGCCTGTTTTGGAAGTCTAAGCGAAATTGCAGCCGATATTGAACATTCGGGCTGGGATACTGCCTTTGAACTTGTTTTCAAACGTTATGAAGGACTTTGCCTTTTGCGCAGCATGTTGGGCGATAAAGCCATCGAATATGAAGCATTGGGCGGCTTTGAATTGTTTCGCAACACCGACTTAAGTGCATACCACAAAGCGCTTGAGCTGATGGAACCTTTGAATAAAGCGCTTTCAGGTATCGTAGGAAATCGGCCTGTATACCAGCACAATAATCCGCTTATCCATGAGATGGGCTTTAACAACGTAAGGCATCTCATTGAAAATAGTGCCGAAGGACAGATTAACCCGGGAAAAATGATGCGGTGCTTATTGCGTCGTGCCGCCGAGGCAGACATTGCTGTTTTGCATGGAATCAATGTTCAACAAATAAATGAAACATCAGTAGGTGTTGAATTAGAAACATCCGTTGGAAATATAAAGGCTTTAAACGTATTGGTAGCAACCAACGGATTTGCGGCGCAGCTTCTTCCGCAACTCGATGTGAAACCTGCGCGGGCACAAGTACTTATTACGCAACCTATTGCTAACTTAAAAATCAAAGGAAGTTTTCATTTGGATGAAGGCTATTTTTACTTTAGAAATGTAGGAAATCGTATTTTGTTTGGCGGTGGTCGTAACCTCGATTTTTCTGGAGAAACCACCGTTTCTCACGATACCACCGATAAGATACAGCAACATCTAGAAAGCCTGCTGCAAACCGTTATTATACCCAACCAACCGTTTATTGTAGCACAGCGTTGGGCAGGAACCATGGGCATGGGAAGCTATAAAAAACCTATTGTTGAGCGCGTATCACCACACGTTTTTTGTGCTGTGCGTATGGGCGGTATGGGCATAGCTCTGGGCAGTTTAACAGGCCGCGAAGCTGCAGAATTGATGCTGCGTGGAGATTTTTAATAATCCTGACCTTGTAATTGATCTCCCACTAAATATCTCGTTCAATTCGTGGAACCATCCATTAATTTATCAAGAGGCGCTTGCTGCACGTCGAACTCCCCCCTTGAGCACACACACTATAAACTCCCTGAGCAATAGCACCTGCAGGTATTGTATAATTGTCCATATCGGTAGCTTCTAGGGTCCACACCAATTTTCCGTCGGCCGAAAAAATCCGAATCTTCGTAAAAACGTTCTTGTTCCATGTTAAATGAATTGCTCCATCCGAAGGATTTGGAAATATGCTAAATGCATGAGCATTGTTTATGAAGTGTAGGCCCACAAAATTTACTGTAAATACCGATGAAATGGCCGAACAGCTATCTTCTACATACACCCGTACATTGTAATTGCCATTCTCGAGAGGCTGATAAAACTGCGATGTGGCTCCTGGAATTAATGCTCCGTTAAAATACCATTGATAGTCCGTGCCAGGCGATGCTACCAAATTAGCTCCACTCACCGTGATGCTGGGCTGCTGAGGTTGGTTTATCACTGTTATTTTCTGGCGGGCCGTATCCAAACATCCTTCCAGCGACACACCACTTACAATATATGTGGCCGTATTGGATGGACTTACCTCAACTACATTGCCCAAAGTAGTTGACATAGCAGGGCTCGAATTCCAATAATACGTTGCCGCACCCGATGCTGAAAGGGTTGCTGTGTTGCCCAAACAGATGGTATCGGTGCTGGCTGTAATAACTGTAGAAGGCAAGCTTATAACTTCCAATTCAGCAGATGTAGTATCGGAACCCGCGGCATTACTTAAAATAAGTTGCACCTGATATATCCCGGCCTCAGAATAATTCACCTGTGGGTGTTGTGTATTTGCACTAGAAGGAATGCCCCCTTCAAATGTCCAGCTATATGAATCAATACTGCCAGTTGATGCTGATTGAAACTGAACCGATGAACCGGCACAAACAGGCAGATCCCAATCCGCTGAAAAAGCTGCCACCGGAATACTCGTAAGCTCTGTTCCGGTAATGCTAATATTATCTACGTAAATATTATTACCATTTTTACAAAAGCCTTCCCATTTAAATGCTACTGAATTATAGCCAAGGAGCGAAGTCAGATCGATCTGGGCGCAAGGTGCTGAGGCTTGTAATACACCGCACCACTCCGATGCCGTTTGAGGCACAAAATTATCGGGAAATGCAGGAGCCGTTGAAAGCCCCAAGGGGCCCATCCCATGCCAATACCTGAACTTCGAAAATGTTTGTCCACAATCGAGCGAATAATAAAGTATGAGTGAATCGCTCAAGCCCATATCGCGCTGTTTGTAAGCAAAATCAAATTCAAGCGTTGCCGATGAATACCCACTTAAATCAAGTGGCGGCGAAACAAATGCATCCCGCGAATTAAGCTCGTTATTCACAAAATAATTCAACACTGCCGCCCTGTTGTTGGCTTGGGGAGTAAACACCGAAACGATTTCCCAGGATAAATCATCATCCGGATTTAAAACATGCCAATCGTTACTGCTCCATTGCCCCGTTTGAAAATCTTCGCTAAACGGGAGCGCGCGACCCGAACCAGCGTAAATCATGAGCTGCAGCAAACGCTGATTATCGGGTTGATAGGCATCGGTTTGAAGATCGTTTAACAAACCATATAACTGAGCCGACACTTGATGCGTGCCGGGAGCAACAGACAACGGTTGAAATGTAATTAATGCGGAATCGCCGGATTCTAAAAGACCATTAAATGTTTGAAAGTAGGGAACATCGCTGTCTAATTGCATGCGGATGGTAAATGATTGTACAGGCGATACACCATTATTTTTTACCCAAATCTTGGGTTGGAATACTCCTGCACAGGCCATTGCGGGAATATCCAATAACGGACCCAGCGAAACATTGTAGGGAAGTTGACTTTGTCTTACACATTGCACTGCCTGAAAAGCATTGATGCGACCGGCACCTAATTGGTTCTCAAATCCGGGATTTAAAAACTGAATATTCGTGGACGATTCTTTAATGCATGCCTCTACCTCTGCTGGACTAAGCGACTGATTATATGACTTAAGCAGCGCTGCCAGTGCACTCACCAAGGGGGCCGAAAAAGAAGTACCGCTCTTAACTTGATAGCCTGCATTGGGTGCAAGCGACCATATTTGCGAACCCGGTGCGGCAATATCAATCCACTCGCCATAGGTCGAAAACGAAGCACGATTATCGGATTGCGCCGTTGCCGCAACGGCAATAACACCGGGATATGCTGCAGGGAACTGCAACACAGAGTTGTTATTGTTACCAGCAGCAGCAACCACAACGGTATTGGAATTAAGAGCATCTTCTATTACAGTGAGACCGGTTTGAGAGAATTGATCCGAACCCCAACTGCAATTGATAACATCGGCACTGTTGGTAACAGCCCAGGCTATACCTTCAAATCCACTGGCTACAGCATCGGGGTTACTATCGAAGGCTACTTTAACCGGCAAAATTCTAACACCGTATGCCAAAGATGCCATACCCAGTGCATTGTCGGTTAATGCGGCAATAAGACCTGCTACATGCGTGCCGTGGTCGTGCTGAACCGTAGGCGGTTCTACATCAGCATCGAGCTCTGCGGCGTCAAAACCCGGCAAGCACACCCCTTGCAACTCGGGGTGTTGGGTTTGGATGGCATCGTCAACTACGGCCACTCGCACCGAAGATGAAGCGGTTTGAATATCCCAAGCCTGCTGCGATTGTATTTTGTAATGATACCATTGCCCGCCCGAACTTGTGTTATTTGGACCCAAATCGTTGGGGGTTAAAAACCGCTGCAAACGGGGAACAAATTCGGCATATTCTACTAATTCCATGCGATTGAGCACATCCATTGCTTTTTTCGCAGAATCGGGATGAGAATATCGTAGTCTTGAAATTTTGAGTAATTCGGAGTTCTTACTAAACGAAAAGCTGAAGCTTAACGATTGAGGCACAGGACATTTTAGGGTTTCTTTTCCATTAATCTGCTGAAAACCCTGCTCTTTGATACCTTGCGCTATAGTAGAATTGGCCCATTTCACATAAAGCTCTGTTTCGCCCCTATTTTGGCCAAAAACCTGATTGGTAGAAACAATCCCCAAAACAAAAATTAAAACGATACGGGCCACACGCGATGAAATTACCATACCCGAAAATACGCAATTTTAATGGTAGTCGGTAAAGATGTGTCGGGCAAAATCCTGAGCTTCCTTAAAAGCAGCAACATTAATACCTGTTGGGATAGCATTTTTTTCGCACCATTCCACAACGCGTTCGGTTTGCATATTGCCGGTTAATGCATCAGCCGCCATCGGACAGCCCCCAAATCCGAGCAGTGCGGTGTCGAGCTCGCGGCATCCTGCCTGCCAGGCGGCTTCAAGTTTATCGACCACAGCATCTGGCAACGCATGAAGGTGCAGCGACCAGTTAACATGCGGAAACTTTTCGCGGCATAAAGTATATAGCAAAGTAATAGTCTGGGGCGTGCTTGAACCAATAGTATCTGATAGCGCCAGATTTGTTACTCCCATTTTAATGAGCTCATCTGCGACCGATGCTACAATTTCGGGCGACCACTCATCGCCATAAGGGTTTCCAAATGCCATAGAAAGGTAGACACGCAGCTGTTTTTGGGCTTTTTGTGTTATTTCAAGAATCTCTTCAAGGCGTTGGTACGATTCTTTTATGGAAGCATTTGTATTGCGTTTTTGAAATGTACCACTTACCGAGAATGGATATCCCAACACCGACACAGCCGCATGCGATGCGGCGTCAACAGCACCTCGTGCATTAGCCACAATGGATAAAATTTGGGTTCCTGAAGAAATACTGCGTATAGCATCTAAAACCTCTGCCGTATCGGCCATTTGAGGAATCGCTGCCGCTGAAACAAAGCTACCGGCATCCAATACCGGAAAATTGCACTTTAGCAAAAGCTTCAGATACTGTATTTTTAGGTCAGTGGGAATAAAGGCTTTAATGCCCTGCATGGCGTCACGCGGACACTCCGTTATATGAAGCATTTTTAAGAATTTGCTTTTGTATTTCTTTAACCAGCTTTGGTCCTCTGTAAATGAAACCGGTATATATCTGAACCACATCAGCACCGGCATTTATTTTTTCTACAGCATCATCGCCGTATTCGATGCCGCCGCAGCCCATAATTAAATATTCGGGGCCCAAAGCCTCACGCATTAAACGAATGATTCGTGTTGACCTGGCTTTTAGCGGCCATCCGCTCAAACCTCCACTTCCACAGTCTTCGATTTCGGACGCTTTACTTATTAAGCCATCCCTCGAAATGGTTGTATTCGTAGCTACTATGCCGTCTATCCCCGAATTGATAACGATTTCGGAAATTTCTTTGAGTTGCTCATCGCTTAAATCAGGAGCTATTTTTAACAGGATAGGTTTATAATCAGAAAACGAATTTCGAAGCCGAACCAGGGCTCCCAGAAGCTGCTCGAGGGGTTCGCGTTCCTGCAATTTTCTTAATCCCGGAGTATTGGGCGAACTCACATTGACCGTAAAGTAATCGACCAAGCCGTAAAGTTTTTCGAAACATAGTAGATAATCTTCAACGGCCGCAGCCTCTGACGTATTTTTATTTTTACCAATGTTGCCTCCTACAATCAAATCTTTAGGTCGATCTAAAAGTTGCGCAGCCATAGCCTCAACTCCGCGATTATTGAAACCCATGCGGTTAATCAAAACACGGTCTTTAGGCAATCGAAATAAACGGGGTTTGGGGTTTCCTTCTTGGGCAATGGGCGTAACCGTGCCCACCTCTATAAAACCAAAGCCAAAACTTCGGAAATTTTTATACAAGAGGGCGTCCTTATCAAAACCTGCCGCAAGACCCACAGGATTTTTAAATCGTAACCCGCGTTTCATGACTTCCAAGCGCGGATCTGAAATTTCATAAAATTTGATCATCAAGCCCTTCAACCCTGGAATTGCAAATAGCAAACGAATAAGAAATGCAGTTATGTGATGAGCGGTTTCGGGCGGAAACAAAAATAAAATGGGGCGCAACACATATTGAAACATGCTGCAAAGATATTGCCTGTTTTGATTTATTGCATTGAAATTAAAACTTCCGTCTATTAAATTCTGCTAAAAAAATCGCTAAGGCAGATGCAACATTCAAACTTTCGGCGCCCGAATCTGTGTTTCTATATTTCGGAATGGTTAATCGCGTGTTAATTAATGGCTCCAGGTTCTCGCTTAAGCCATGAGATTCGCTGCTTACAATAAGAATTCCATTCGG
>JBILCR010000038.1:0-10199 GCA_044353055.1 Flavobacteriales bacterium | reverse complement strand
AGCATATCGGCATAATCGTCCCAAAGCGGAAAATCAACCAAGCGCTCGTGCACGGCGGCACCGCATTGTTTTAACACTTCGTATTCTTCGGTAGTATTGCTCATCGACACGATACCGCAGTTGCCAATGGCACGCACAGCGGCGCCGGTAAGTGTGGCTAAGTCAATTACGTATTTGGGTTTAAATTTCTTGGCGTACACTAAGGCATCGCTTAAAATGAGGCGTCCTTCAGCATCGGTATTTAACACTTCAACCGTGGTGCCATCCGAAATGGTAATAACATCTCCCGGCACCATTGAGTTGCCATGCGGACGGTTGTCGGTAACTGGCGTAATGCCAATCACCCAAATGGGCAAATCTGCCAAAGAAATAGCATTTAGAGCTCCTACAACAGCTGCCGCACCCGCCATGTCGCATTTCATGGTCATCATGCCGTCGTTAGGTTTTAGGCTAATGCCTCCTGTGTCGTACACAACGCCTTTGCCTACAAACACATACGGCTGCTTGTTTAATGCTTTTTTAGGCTTGTGTTCCATAATCATAAATACCGGGGCATCCAAAGAGCCTTTATTAACGCCCAATAGTCCGCCCATTTTCAGGCTTTCAATTTTTGTTTTATTAAATACATCAATTTTGAAACCTGCCTCTTTTGCAATGCGTTCCGCTTCCTTGGCAAATTGTTGTGCATTTAAAAAGGAGATGGGTTCGTTAACCAAATCGCGCGCTTTATAAACCGAACCCACTGAAATTTCGAGCAATTCCAAATCGCGTTTGCTCACCGTTTCGCTCGCTACCTGAATTTTTGCGAGAGTATTAACAGCTTTGTCCTTAGCGGTTTTATACTTTAAAAACTGATAGCATGAGAGCGCTAGACCTTCGGATAATGCCAGACATTCGCGTCCCAGTTTTCCCGAATCAAGAACATCAATCTGGGATATCTTTTGTGCGTTTATGGCTGACGATAGTGAATGCCCTGCAATTCTGCAGGCTTCGAGGGTTAATTCCTGCGATTTTTTATCCTCCACCAAAATCAAATAACTAAAGCTATGTAAATGGTTTAGGGTGATAGATTTCTTGTTTAAAGCTATTTGACTTTTGATGTATTTACTTTCGTCGGTACTGAATTTCCATCCTTTAAGATCTTCTTCCTTACGAAATAAAATAATGCGATTTCCTTTGTCGGACTGAGTGATTTTTTTGAATTGAATGGCCATAAAAATGTGGATTGTACTCGTGCAAATGTAAGCGGTTTAAATCTTTGACCTGCGGTAATTTTTGTTTATTCTAATAAATCATTTCAAACAGTGAACTTTCCTACCTTGCGCAACGTTTTAACCTTGCTTATGGATGTAAAATCGCTGCTGAATCGTGCGCTTAATCTCGAATGGTTAAGCATTGAAGAAGGGATGTATTTGTTTGAGCGCGCCTCGCTCAACGAATTAGTTTTTGTAGGCCACACCCTCCGGTTAAAGCATAAACCCGAAGCAGGTATTGTTACCTGGATGATTGATCGCAACGTCAATACTACCAATGTGTGTGTGGCTAATTGTAAGTTTTGCAACTTTTACCGTATACCGGGCCATGCCGAGGCGTACATTACCAAAATGGATCAATATGCCGAAAAAATAGAGGAAATGCGTCGTTATGGTGGCGACCAATTGCTGCTTCAGGGCGGCCATCATCCTGATTTGGGCATCGAATTTTATGAAACACTGTTCCGCGATTTAAAGATGCGGTTTCCTGATATTAAGCTTCATGCACTGGGGCCACCCGAAATTGCTCACATCGCTAGGTTAAGCCAATTATCGCATACCGAGGTTTTAAAACGTTTACGTGCCGCAGGAATGGACTCGATGCCCGGAGCTGGGGCAGAAATCTTAAACGACCGTGTACGCCGGCTTATATCAAAGGGCAAGTGCGGCGGTGCCGAATGGCTTGATGTAATGCGGGCGGCGCATCAACTGCATATTGCCACCTCGGCTACCATGATGTTTGGCCATGTCGAAACCCTTTACGAACGTTTCGAGCATCTTTCGTGGATCCGGCAGGTTCAAAGCGAAAAGCCTGAAGGATCGCCCGGTTTTACGGCCTTTATTCCCTGGCCGTTTCAGGATGATGGTACCTTACTGCGCCGTGTAAAAGGTATTCGTAATTCGGTTCAAGCCGAAGAGTACATTCGTATGATTGCCTTAAGCCGAATTATGTTGCCCAATATTGCCAACATACAGGCATCGTGGCTCACTGTTGGTGAAAAAACAGCACAGCTTTGTTTGCATGCAGGAGCCAACGATATGGGTTCCATTATGATTGAAGAAAATGTGGTGTCGGCTGCCGGCGCTCCTCACCGTTATACCTCAGAGGGAATTCAAGACGCCATCAAGGCGGCCGGATTTGAGCCCCGATTACGCACTCAAACCTACGAATTTCGTGCGCTTTCTGCCGAAGTAGAGCAGCAAGTGATACGCTATTAATTATACCATAATATTAAGTTGTAAACCGTTAACTTTACCCGTGTTTAAATTTAGAATTTTGGGCCGTATTTTTTTGTTGTTCTTAATCTGTTCATCTTCGCTAATAAAGGCACAAACCTTTGAGTGGGGCCGTATTTTTGGTGGTGTGCAAACCGATGCTGCATTGCGTTTGGCAGCGCCCGAACTGGGCGGCATTATTGTGGCCGGAAATTTTAACGTTTCCATGGAAATTGGAGGCCAAACTGTGGTTGCACGAGGTTTTCAGGACGCTTATGTGGCCTGTTTTAATGATGCCTCACAGCTGCTATGGGTAAGCGTTTTAGGTGGGCCGGGCACCGATCAGGTTTCAGCTATTTGCCTCGACTTTGAAGGCAATGTTTGGATTTCGGGCCGCTTTACAGGTAAAATTGATGTAAATCCGGGAATAGATTCTACGTTTGTGCTTTCGCAGCCGGCAAACGGACTCGATGGATTTTTGGTAAAACTTAATGCGGGCGATGGAAGTTTATTAGACTATAAAGATATCAGTGCAGGAGGCGTAATGGATATTCGTTCGATTAAGCCCGATGCTCTCACGCAAAGTGTTTTTATGGGCGGACAGTATTCCGGTACCGTAGATTTTGATTTTGGACCAACAGCGCAGCAGCGCAGCTCAACGGTTAATTCGGGCGATGCTTTTGTGGGCAAATATTCTTCAGCTTTAGATTTTGGATGGATCAATACTTTTGGTTCTTCTACGCCGGTAATTGATTTTGTTTCGTCGGTAGGTTTTGATAGTCAAGGAAGTGTTTACTGCACGGGGCTGCTTGGCGGCACAGCCGATATTGACGCTGGTATTGGTGTAACTAACCTAACCTGCGCCACCGATGCGTATCTGATTAAATATTCAAAAAGCACAGGAGCTTTGCAATGGGGCTTTAATTTAGGCGGCAATTCGCTCGAAAACGGCACTCATATTTTAGTTACGCCCGAAGATGAGATTGTGCTTGCAGGCACCATGAGCAGTCCAACTTTTGATGCCGATCCCGGCTTTGCAAGTTATCCCTTAAATTCTAATGGTATTTCATCGGCTCCGTTTGTAATTCGGTATTTGCCAAGCGGGCAGCTGGTCTCGGGATTTGTTATTAGCGGAACCGCAGGCACCACGATATCACTCGGAGCGCTGCAGGTTTCTATGAACAACAACGTATTAGTAGCCGGAAGTTATACGGGAACATTAAACTGGCTTGATGCCAATGGGCAGTCCAACGCTTTTTCCTCGGGCGACTCGAGCGATGCATTTATTACTGAGCTGGATGGATTTAATCAATATTTGCAAATAAAACGCATCACCGGAAGCGGCAATCAAACGTTGGCAGATGTTATGGTAAAAGGTTCCATCATGTATGCCTGCGGACAGCTCGATGGCCCCACCTTACCGGAACAGGATGCTCCCATTGATTTAGAGCCCACCAATACAAGCAATCAGGCTTATGTACTCAGGTATAACGAAGATCCTACAAGCTTTGCGATGGCCTCCAGCGCCGAAAAGGAAGTTTATGTTTATCCCAATCCCGCCACAAACATCATAAATGTGGGGCTGAAAGATATTGGTGCCTTAGAGTTGTATGCATTTGATGGCCGCTGTGTGCAGCGTTCAGCCTGCAGCAGCATGAATGTTTCGGGTCTGCCTTTCGGGGTGTACTATCTGCGTTGCAAAACCCCTTCGGGCACGCGCATCACTCGGGTAGTGGTAGGTATTTAATTGGGCCTACGAGCCCATTTCCACAATCTTGTCGAATTCTGCCTCTTGCAAGGGCATTACGCTTAAACGGCCTTGCCGGATTAATCCAATTTGAGCCAGCATAGGTTCGTTTTTTATTTGTACCAGCGTTACACTTTTATTTAAGGTGTGATGTGGCGCCAGATCTACCGCTACCCAACGCGCATCTTCGGTAGTAGGGTCGGGATATGCTTCGCCGATTACCTTAGCTATACCCATTACTTCCATGCCTTCGTTGCTGTGATAAAAAAGCGCTAAGTCGCCTGTTTTCATCGCGTTTAGGTTGTTGCGTGCTTGATAATTTCGCACGCCGTCCCAAAATGTTTTGCCGTCTTTTAAAAACTGTTGCCACGAGTATTTGTGGGGTTCCGATTTTACCAACCAGTAGTTCATATCTTAATGCGTAATTTTAAATACAAGTTCTTTCATGATCTTTCCGCCATGCGTATCGCTCGTATTCCAGCCTTTGCTGCGCATGTCGGCAGCACGTATATGGTGAATTATCTTTATTACTTTGGCGGGTGTATAAAGTCGTGCAGCACTTTCGTACTCGCGCATGAAATACGGGTTGATGCCCATTTCTTCGGCCATTGAAGCGGTTTTTCCGGCGCTTTTTAGCCAGTGATATTGGAGCACACGGGCAAAAAAGGTCAATAGTCCGGGCAACACCATTTGAATGGGCAGATTTTTTTCCATATCGCCCATATAATTTGCAATTTTATTGGCCTTCAGAATATTTTTTGTGGAAAGAGCTTTTTGAAGTTCAAAGAGTGTATAATCTTTGCTCACACCCACCGATTCCTCAATATCTTTTTCCTGAAACTCATAACCCTCAGCATGATTCAACATGAGTTTGCGGGCTTCCATGGCAATTTTTTCGAGCTCGTTTCCTAATGATTCGGCCAATAACAGGGCGGCACGCGTGGAGATGCGGTAGTTATGTTGTTGAAAATAGTGTGCAGCCCACTCCGGAATTTTATCGTCGCGTAGTTTTGCCGTTTCTACCAGCACATGGTTTTTTGCGGCATCGTAAAAACTTTTTTTCTTGCCTTTTTCCTTGCCGCCAGATGCAGGAACATCATCGTTTTCGCTATCGGCCGATGATGTGGCACGCTTGGCAATTTTTGTGCCTCTGAAAAACAGCACCAGAATGGTGCTGGGATTGGGATTTTCGAGATAAGGTACCAAACGCTGAAAAACATCAGGGCCGGGGCGCTTCATGGCCTGAGCTTCCTTAACAATGGTAATCTGAAACTCGGCCATCATTGGAAAGCGCCGAGCGGCTATAATTACATCCTCCGGACTACAATCGGCGCCATAAAGCACGTTAAAATTAAACTCCTTTTCATCGGCACCCATAACATGCTCCTCGATGTACTGCACGATTTGGTCGGCATAATACGGTTCTTCGCCGTGAAGAATGTAAATGGGCTTGTATTTTTTAGCTTTTAAATCTTTCAGAACCGCTTCGGGAGTCATGCCCACAAAGTACTTAAATAAAGGGCCCCGAATGGATGCGATTATGAAAATAATTTATTGGATTTTGTGCAGATTTATCGCAATGCCCAAGCAATCATCAAAAAAACACCATCAATACAAATGGTATATTGTGTAACTAAAATATTAAACCAGCACATAAAATTTATTTGAACGCAGAAAAATTATACTTTTGGAGCAACAACCTATTCGCTACATTTTACATTCTCCCCCATATTGTAACTCTTATCAATAGGCTCACGTAACAAGGGCATAACCTAATATTATTTTGGGTTGTTAAACAATGGAAACTGCCACACCGGGCATAACAAGCAGCAATGCAATGACCAGACGCTTAAATATTCTGGTAGTTGAGGATAATCTAGGCGATTACATCCTTATAGAGCAAATGCTGTTTGAAATAAGTGATTTTCAAAAGGACATACATCATGTAACCACGCTTGGCGAAGCTATCGCATTGATGGAACGCATTTCATGTGATGTTGTGTTGCTCGATTTATCGTTGCCCGACAGTTACGGCATTGATTCGTTTCATCGCATCTCGAGGCTTTTTCCGCAAACCCCTGTTATTATCCTTTCGGGACTTAACGATACCCGTTTTGCGAATGATGCCGTTAAAAATGGAGCTCAGGAATATCTGGTTAAGGGCGAATTTGAAGATAAACTACTGGCTAAGTCAATAGCGTACAGTATTGAACGCAAAGCCAGTATGGAGTTGCTCCGCAAAAATCAGGAAACATACAAACTGCTTTTCGAGAACAATCCCATACCCATGTATATTCGAAAGAAAGATTCGATGCAGATTGTGGGGGTAAATCAATCGGCCATTCAGCATTTTGGATTTACAGAGGAAGAATTTTTGAAGATGCAGGTTTTTGATTTGCATCCTTCCGATGAGCGCGACATTCTCGAAAAACTCATTAGCGAATGGAATGGAACACAATCCGATCCGGGAGTTTTTAGGCATATACGAAAAGATGGTGCTCTTATTTTTGTGGAATGTAGGGTTCGCGAAATGATATTTCAGGGCGAAGCCTGTATTTTGGTGCTTGCCGACGATATTACCGAAAAAAGAAGGGTTCAGGAAGAAGTTACCATCCAGGCCAATATCTTAAAAAATGTGCGCGATACGATTTTTGTATCTGATCGTAAAGGCTTTATTACCTATTGGAACGAAGGCGCCGAGGAAACATTTGGCTATTTGCGTACCGAAATGCTTGGCCAGAGTTATGAAGTGTTGTATCCCGAAATTGATAAACACTTGGTTCGCAAAGAAATTCAGGAAATATTTTCGGGAAAGCTTAGCCAATGGGAAAGTAAGCTCATTACCCGAGGCGACAAAATTATTTGGTCCGATAACAAGGCATCCTTGCTGTATGACGAACTCGGAAAGATTAGCGGCTATATTCGAGTTTGTAAAGACATTACCTTAAGTAAAAAATTTGGTGAGGCCCAGAAAGAAACGGTGGCCATGCTGAATTCCATTTTCAATACCGTTGATCAGGGTATATTGTTGCTCGATCCGATGGGGCGTATCAAAGCGTTTAATCTTACTGCTAACCGCCAAAGCATTCAGCTTTTGGGAAAAGAGCTGGTGGAGAATGCGCCTTTTGCCGACTATTTGCTCGAAACGATGCAGCAAAACTGGCAGAAGGCATTTCAAGACGCGCGTTCAGGACTTCAGTTGCACGAAGAAATGGTGTATAAATTCAGACAGGGATCTGAATTTTGGTTTGGGATGAGTTTTTCGCCGGTGAGCGACGATTCTAATGTAGTGATTGGGGTGTGCGTGAGTATGATTGACATAACCGACCGCAAACGTGCCGACGATCGATTTAGAAGTCAGTACATCGAGATTGAAAACAATAACAAAGAGCTCGACAGATTGGTTAAAGTGCTTTCGCACGATTTGCGTGCACCTATGAATTCGGTAAACGGCCTCATTTCACTAGCACGCGAAGAGAAAAATCCGGCAGAATTTGCCAACTACCTCAATATGATGGAGAAAAGCTTGCGTAAACTCGAGGTGTTTACCAACGATATGATTTCTTCACTAAAAAATAGAGGTTCGGCTATTTTGTCGCAGGTACGTCCTGCCGATTTAGTAGCTGAAATTGTGGATGAACTCAAGTATTCCAACGAGGCTTCAGGAGTCAGCTTTTCTGTGGATATAGATCCTGCTATAGTATGGCAAACCGATGCCTCAAGGCTGCGCATTATTTTCAGCAATTTAATATCGAATGCTATTCGTTATCACGATGCAGAAAAAGAAAACCGTTTTGTTCGTATACGTGCGGCTCAAAGTCCGCTTTTGATGGTGTTTGAGGTAGAGGACAACGGAATTGGAATTGCCGAACAACACCAAAAGCAAATTTTTGAAACCTATTATACCGTTGGTAATGTTGAAGGATCAACCGGCCTGGGCTTGTCAAATGTGCGCGATGCAGTCAATAAACTCAACGGTTCTATTGATGTTGAGTCAACACCGGGCATCGGTAGCACCTTTAGAATTTCATTTCCATTAAATTAAAATTTTAGAACGAGCGCAATTGTTATACTTTTGCGCCATGAGTTCAATAGTTAATAAATTAGATAAATTAGACTTTCAAATATTACAATACCTTCAAGAAGATGGCAGAATGAGTAATGTTGACCTAAGTCAAAAAATAGGACTTTCGCCAGGGCCTACACTCGAGCGGGTAAAAAAATTAGAAAAAAAGGGGCTTATTCTCGGATATCATGCCCGACTCAACAGGCCCAAACTAAACTTAGGGGTAAGTGTTTTTATTCAAGTTTCATTAAGCCGTCAGCTCGATCGTGTTATGGATCGCTTTCATTCGAGAATTCTTGAAATACCGCAGGTAATGGAGTGCTATCAGGTAACGGGTAATGCCGATTTTATGCTGCGTGTGGTGGTGGCCGATATTCCTGCACTGGAACATCTCATTTCTAATGTTTTTAGTAAAATGGAAGAGATTGGACATTTGCAAACCTCGCTTATCATCTCCGAAAAGAAAGTTTCGCAGAAACTGCCCTTAATTTTTTAGGTGCATGAATTCCGAAATCATACGCGAATGGGCGCTCGAATTGCCCCATGTTACAGAAGATTTTCCTTTCGACGAACATACCTTGGTGTTTCGAATTGCTGGTAAAATTTTTGCTCTTATGCCGCTGGAAAAAAGCGGTCTTATTAATCTTAAAAACATACCCGAACGCTCGCTTGAGTTGCGGGAACAATTCGTAGCCATAACCCCCGGTTATCACATGAATAAGAAATGGTGGAATACGATAGATTTTACGCAGGTTCCACCACATCTTGTCCAAGTACTACTCAACGAATCGTATCAATTGGTTAAAGCCGGATTGCCCAAAAAGCTTCGCGATACGTTAGATTGATCGTCATTCGAAGCAGGAATTTAGGATATAGGAATTTATTTGAGCACATTTGCTTTATGAAAAGTTCCTCAAAAAACACACCCGGCAATCGCGGCATGTGCCTGGTTTCGCGTATGGTGTTCGACGAAATTCACCCTGTAGGCTTTATGTACCGAGAAGTGCCCGAGGAACAAGAGGATAGCGGCTGGCGTTTTTTGTCGGGCCATGAAGACGAGGCTTACCTTGAGGACGAAAACAACAGCCTTATTGTATCCATCGAACTTATTATGGTGCTCGATAAAGCCATAGTTCCACATTTACATTTGCCGTATGGTAGCGAGCTCGAACGCCAAAACGATGCCTTTGTAGCCTATAATGGAGATTAGGTGGTATTTGCAAGCTGCCATAAACATGATTCATCCTCAATAGGCGCTCCAACCGGCATCGGCGGTTATTACTGCTCCATTGATTAGCGAGGCATCCTCAGAACATAGAAAAAGCGCCAATTGGGCAATTTCGTCAGCATCGCCCATGCGCGGCATGGTTGAGGTACCTAACATACACCGTTCATAGCCTAGTGCATCAGGAATAAGCGCGTCGGAAATATGCGAATTAACTCCGCCCGGAGCAATGGCATTGCAGCGTATGCCCTTTTGCGCATACATAAAGGCGGTGTTTTTGGTAAGGCCAACTAAAGCATGTTTAGAAGCGGTATAAGCAGCTCCTGCTCTCGAGCCATACAAACCACCAATGGATGCAATGTTTAAAATTATTCCGTTTTGACGGGGCAGCATCATCGAAAGGGCTTCGCGTAGCATAAAAAATGCACCGTGTAGGTTAACGCCCAAAACCCGATTCCATTTTTGGGTGCTTAGCTGATCGGCCGGCGTGAAATCGTCGAGGATGCCGGCATTGTTTATCAAAATATGAATTTCGCCAACTTGTTTTTTGCCAAATTGAAAAAGGTCGGCCACCTGTTTTTCGTCAGACACATCGCACTGAAATGGCCAAATGGTATGCTTTTCGGCTTTAAGCTCGGCCGTAAGTGCATTGAGTCGTGCCATATCGGTATCGGCGGCCACTACCCATGCTCC